>JACPOE010000097.1 GCA_016185105.1 Bdellovibrio sp. | reverse complement strand
TATTCTGTGTTGCCCTCAGTCGCCTACCTTGGAAGAAAAAACACATTCCCTTTTTATTGGCCCATGTGGGGATTTTGACTCTCTTGGGTGGATCCTGGGTTACCGAAAGGGCTGGGATCGATGGGAATCTGCGGTTTAGCGAGGGAGAAAATGCGAGCTGGGTAGATTTAGATTCGAACTACTTCCTGGTTGCGGATGAAGATCAGAATTTGCATCGCACCTATGTGCCTTGGGTACCTCCCCAGATCCCTTTTCGAGGTCTTCCAGTAGAAATTCCCTCTAAAATGGGAGTTCCTTTTAAACTTAAAATTGATCAGTACTTGACCCATGCCGACGCCGTTTATTTCTTTTTGCCGGAGAATGAGGAATCGAGTCCTGCAAACTTGAAAAAGCATCCGGCAGTTAAGCTCAAAATCACGGGCGGTTTGATGCAGATTTCGCAGGAAATCTGGTTGTGGTCAGGTAGTCCCGAATGGAGCCGCGTTCAGGCGGGTCCTGCGCAGTTTGCTTTAGGACAAGCGGCTCAACAGGAATTTCTAGGACCATCATTGGTGTTGAAGCCCCTGTCAAACGGAGGTTTGGAATTTGAGGCTCTGGGATCAGAGAACGCCTCTGGGGGAAAGCGAAAGAAAGTAGGGGGTCGGCTTGGCCCAGGGCAGATTAAGGGAAGAGTAATCACTCCGGGATGGCGTGGGGATGTTAAGATTACGATCGAAGACTGGGTTCCGCATGCAAGGCCGCAGACCACCTACAAGCCTGCAAGAGTTCAATATGGCCAGGCGGCCCCTTCATCGGCGATTCATTTGACCGCGGAGGCTGCTCCTCTTTCAAAAAAAGGTACTCAGCCAGCTCCTTTAGTAGATATGTGGCTAGGTTTAGGGGATCGCGCCTTGCTTCATCTTTCTCCGACTTCCGGCGCTAGTACCGAGGTCAAGCCTCGGGTCTTGGAAATTGGATATTTTCCAAAACGAATTTTTCTCCCATTTTCGGTTCGTTTAGATCGTTTTTCCATCGAACATGACCAGGGGACTGTCAATCCAGCTTCCTATTCTTCGAGGGTTACGGTAACGGATTCTCAGGGACAAAAAGACGTTCTGATCAGCATGAATGAGCCGTTGGAGCATCGAGGATTTACACTCTATCAGGCTAGCTATGAAGATGCAGAGCCCAGGCCTGTCACCTCGATTCTGACGGTGAACCAAGACCCCGGACGTTGGGCAAAATATTCGGGTTCATTCTTGATTGTCCTCGGATCTGTTCTTCTTTTTGTCATGAAACTAAAAAATGCCCGTGCTTTGCGTAGAGTGACCTTGGAGGTCAGTTAAAATGAGAAACCGGATTTTCACTTTCGTTCTGGCGATCTTAGCCTTTTCGCTGGGAGTGGGCCCATTGAGTGCGGCTCCCATTCCGTCTCACGCCGGATGGTCTTTTAACGAGTTCGGTCTGATTCCGATTCAAAGTGGGGGACGGATTAAACCACTTGATTCTTTGGCTCGCGAAATAGTCCTATTCGAAACTGGGTCAAGGGCTTTTCAAGGACGAGCTCCTTCTGATCTTTTATTGTCTTGGATTTCTTTTCCTGAGGAGTGGCAGAAAACCCAATTGATTCAGGTCAGCCGCGAAGATGTAAAACGGCAGCTTGGGTTGGACGAAAAACGGAAGTTCTTCTCGCCGCAGGAGCTCATCGCCAATCCTGTCCTGGTTCAATATAGTAGTCGAATTGGAAATCGCTCTCAGCAGGTCGAGCCCCCTGGTTCACCTCGTTCGAGCGCTCGTGAACAAGAAGTAAAGTCAGTGATTGAAAAAATTAGCCTTTTTCATGAATTAATCACGGGCCAGGCTTGGGTTCTCCTGCCGCGTCCGTCACCGCAACCTTGGGCGAGCCTAGTGGATCCTCATCAGGAGGGGGAACTCATTCGGGGTCAGTTCGCAAAGGTCATTAAGGCTTATCAGGAAGACGATCGCCAGGGATTTGAAAGGGCTACGCGAGAACTGCGAGCCGCTATTGAAGGTGAAATTCCTTCTTTCAAAACTGAGCTAAAGACTGTGGTTCAGGCAGAGTTTTTCTACAATCAGGCGCGCCCTTTTCTATTTGCTTGGATTTTCTATTTAGTCGCTGCTTTGTTATGGGTTTTCTTGGAATTCAGACCTCAGAAGAAGAAAGTGAGAAAAGTTGCACTTTCTTTTACCGGCTTGGCTGTTCTCTGGCATCTCATCGGTTTTGGGTTGAGGTGCTATGTTGCAGGAAGACCTCCGGTGACCAATATGTATGAGTCGGTTATCTGGGTGAGTCTGGGCGTAATTGGATTTGCTCTGATCCTTTATCGTTTGCAAAGACAAGGGATTATCTTGGCTGTGGCTACTGTTTTAGCTTGGCTAGGTTTAGTGGCGGGGGATGCTGCTCCAAGTGTTCTAGATTCTTCCATTCAGCCTCTTGTGCCTGTTCTCCGAAGTAATTACTGGTTAACGATTCATGTTCTGACTATTACTCTGGGATATGCTGCTTTTGCGCTGACACTTGGCCTTTCAAATATCTCTCTTTTCCAGTTTCTAAAGAAAGCGCCGAAAGAAAAAATCTTTAACCTTAATCAGTTAACCTATCGGGCGATGCAGTTTGGTGTTGTCCTGATTGCAGCCGGCACTATTTTGGGTGGGATTTGGGCTGACTATTCCTGGGGACGTTTTTGGGGATGGGATCCAAAGGAAGTTTGGGCCCTGATTACTCTGCTGGCATATATTGTGATTTTACATGGCCGTTACACCAATTGGGTGGGTCAATTTGGGTTTGCCGCTTGGTCCGCAGTTAGCTTTATGACTGTGGTCATGGCGTGGTACGGCGTGAATTTCATTCTAGGTGCTGGCCTGCATTCCTACGGATTTTCTAGGGGTGGGACGCCGTGGGTTCTAGGCTTTGTAGCGCTGCAGTTAGCCTATATTTTGTCAGTCTCTGGTGTGTACTACTCTAGGAAAAAAAAGGCCGCCTAAACACGCGCCTTCAGTCTTTGGACCCTGCTTGAATTTTGGTCTCCGCGAATCTCGGCTTCAAGGAGAATATCCCCTCGCTGTAGGCCCTCGTCGGGGGTGACTGGAGACTTCAAAGCAGGTCGAAGTCGGGCGCGCCTTTTGCCGTCTTGGCCACATGTGAAAAACTCCAGGTCCTGTCCTTCTGAGTGTGCAGGGCTAACAAGGCGATGCGTTTGTGAATTTCCAGGAATGGGTAAGATCTCTGAACGGGACCTTTTGCTTCTGGTGATCACCAGATAGCTAAAAGGAAGGGACTTTCGATCGAGTTCAACAATTTCGTCCAACTGCTTGTAATAGGGGGGGCGCCACCAGCTGACGTCTTCGTGGCACCAGTCTTCCGGACTTGCAAGAGCCCCACAGTTTTGATGGCCTAAGCAAGGTAGGAGGATTTTGAAATCATCGAGCTTTTCTTTTTGAATTTTTTCGAGGAGTTCTCGGCGAAGTTCAAGAAGTTTTCTGGATTGTTGTTTCAATGCGGGCTCAACTAGAATGACTACACCTTCGTTCTCCAAATGGTGTTTCCAAGAATCCAGGAGCAAATCGGCAAGCTCTTTCCTTGGGGTAGGAAGCTCGTTTAGGAAGAAACTCATCAGCCAGAGATTGAATTTTGGGGCTTTCGGGGGCAGAAATCCCAAGCTGAGGTCAATCTTTCTTGGGAATTCTTTGACTTTCCATTCTGACTTTCCCAGGTGTTGAAAATAGGCATTGGCCCATCGTCCCCCTAGGCCAAGAGTGGCAGCATCTTGCTCGATCAAGGCCCAATTTCCCAGTTTTGGGATTCCTACTGGACAGAACTTTTCTCCGGTTGCAATGCCAGTGGCTCCACTAGCAGGTCCGGCCCCGAATTCAACACCTCTGAGGTCACCGGCTTTCCATTGGAAGCCGAGTCGAGAAAGCTCAGCCCAAATGGACGCTATTCTAAAGAGATTAGCAGGCATAAAATAGAGAAAATAGGCCAGCCGCAGGTTTTCCGGATGGGTCCCTTTCTTCCAATAAGCGCCCAGAGGATCCCCCTGATCCTGATTTTCTCTATTGAATAATGCTGAAAGCCGTTCAATATGTGGGGCGATCGAGCGGGTAAGAAATCTTTTTGATTTGAGGGCACCCGGTTCTGGCAGCAGTTTTTCATCATTCAAAAACCCGCTCAGGAAGGTTTCGAAGTCGGGGCTCGGTCCAAATGCTTTGCTTAACGTTTCAGGAATTCTCATAGGTTTTTCGACGTGGTCTTTGTGCGCCGTGTGCGCTAGGTTAAGGTCGCAAATGACGTCTCGTAAGTCCAGAAAGATCCTGCTCCTGGGCGAGTTCTCCACCACAAAAAATCTCGGGAGAGCAGCCGAATCTCTAGGTTTCCAACCGGTATATCATACTGGGTGTGCTGAGTTGCCTGGACTGCCCCGGCGAGACCTGTCCGCCCTAAAAAAGGTATTTGAAAAATTCTCACACGATTCTAATGCTCAGGGATTGGTTCATCCAGGGGTAACGGCTTGGGCGGAACGTCCGGAGTTGCAAACCACAGGGCAGGAGTTTGGCCTAGCGGTGGTCGCTCCGACAGCAAAAATTCTTTCTCTTTTTAATAATCGAATGAGTTTTTTATTGGAGGTTGAAAAGCTTGGGCTTCATCATTTGGCTTTGAGCTTTGACCCGTTTTCAGGCGTCCGGGAAGTTCAAAGATTTATTAAGCAGACGAGGCAAGGGTTTCCGTTTGTTTTGAAGTCTGCACGGGGTGGCGGAAATTTTGGGGTGTATGTAGTTCACGGACCTCTGTCACTCGGAGCTGAATTCCATCTTTGGCTTGAGCAGCTGAGGTGGAACGTCGGAGAAGTTCTCTTATTTCCGGAAAAATATTTGGAAGGATCCAGGCACCTGAGTGTTCCGTTTGTGAGATTGAATGACGGAAAAATCCACTGTTTTCCGGTAGTCGATGGGTCTTTGCAGTGCCGATTTCGGAAAATTATTGAGGTTTGTCCTCCTCACTGTGTGGATTCTGAGATTTTGGAAAAAGTGATTCGGTGGACGCGCCATCTAGTAGATTCCTGGCAGTACGTAGGTTTTGGAAGCATTGAGTTTTTGGTGGATGGCAGCCGTGCGTTTGTAGTGGGCGGTCAGGCTCGACTCAACACTTCTTATCCGCTTTGGGAAAAGGTTGCGCAAACCTCAGCCCTGGGCTGGCAGCTCCATGCACTTGATATCGGAGTTCCTACTCCACCTCTTGCTTCCTCGCCGAATAGAGGTGTTCAGGGAATTGGTCTTCGCATCTATGCAGAGGACTCTCTTTTTCATCTTCCACAGCCTGGCGTAATTCAAGAGGTTGATTCCGGGTCGGACTCGGTTACTACTGGCCTTACTTCTGGAGATCAGGTTTCCCCTTGTGATTCAGGCTTGCTTTGCACTGTTCAGGAATTGGGTGAAAGCTGGACGAAGGCTCTAGCTGGCCTTAGAGAAAAATTAGATCAGTTCTGGATTTCTGGATCTCTTCAAACGAATGAGCGACTTCTTTTGGAACTCCTCAATCACCCTTGGGTTCGTGAAGGAATTTTTCACACTGGTTTTGTTGATGAAGAGTTTTTGCCCCAGGTCCTGCCGGATGCCGAAATCTTGGAGGGTATGGCGGCGTGTTGTCGTTATTTTAAGGAGTCCACTGAACCTCGAAGCGAAAAAGTAGACGGGGTTCCTCCAGTCGAGGAGCGTTGGATTGTTGGAGAGAGGTGGGTTAGGCCCGCCCGACTGTTACGAACTCCAGATTGGGTTAGCCCACCGACGTCCTGGGTAGTGAAAGACCCTGGAAAAGGCGAACTAGAAGGCCTCTCTGGAGTATTGCGGATTATTTCGAGCGAGTCGACTAAACCTCGCCTAATGAGGGTCTCGGCCATTTTGCTCAATGGACGTTGGCTAGTCAGGCTTGGCAAATGGTTTATGCCGGTAAGGTGCCTAGCCCCAAAAGGTGTCACAGAACCTAAGTCTCTTAAACGTAGGTTGGTGGCGCTGGTCTCGGGGCGAGTTCATGCAGTTTTGTTTCGAAAAGGGGTGTGGGTGGGTACGCACGACACTATTCTCATCCTTGAGTCACTCGGGGTTTTTGTACCCCATGCCCTCCCGATAGAAGTCCGGGTGTTGGAGTGGAATGTTTCCCACGGGGACGCAGTAACTCAAGGACAAGAGTTGGCAGTCTTGGAAATGCGCCGCACTGTTTCGACAGTAAAGAAAAATAAGCCAGATCTGGACTTGCGGAGTGACTAGCTTCGGCTTACGCTGCAGGTCATTTTTTAAGAATCAGAGGAGGATCCATGCCGAGTTACACAAAGAAAGTAGATTTGCCCGGGAAAAGTTCAAAAGAACTGTATGATGCAGTATCTCAGGACATCGAACGTTTTCTGAGCAAGGCCTCGATTGGGAAGTATGAGATTGAGCGAAAGCCCGAGGATAAGAAGGTTGTCATTAAAGGCTCCATATTCAGCGCAACGCTTATTTGTCGCGATGCGCAAATGCAGCTCGATGCGCAGCTCAGTCTTTTGGCAATGCCGTTTAAATCAAAATTAGATGAAGGGATTACTCGCTGGTTGAATAAGACCTTCAATATCACTTAGAATCCCTGTGTGAGCCTAAAGGAAACTGAACTGTCTCCGTCGATAAGCAAAGCAGACTCCGGTCCTTCCGTGTTGAAAGCTGCTGGAGCGATGGGCTTTGCCACGCTCATGAGTAGGGTTCTGGGCCTGGTGCGCGAACAGGTCTTTGCTTACTTTTTTGGTGCCGGAAATTTTACCGATGCCTTTAATATTGCTTTTCGAATTCCAAACCTGTTCCGGGACCTTTTTGCAGAAGGAGCCATGAGTGCTTCATTGGTTCCCACGTTTACTCAGACCCGAGAAAAGGAAGGCGAGCGTAGAGCCTGGCGTATCGCGGGTCTGGTATTTCGCTGCCTTTTTGTTTTTGTAGCTTTGCTTTCACTGCTAGGGATTGTCTTTGCGCCGGCCTTGGTGAACCTTTATGCTTCGGCCTTTAAGCAAATTCCTGGGAAATTTGAAATCACAGTCTTGATGACCCGTATCATGTTTCCCTTTTTCCCACTCGTGGCTCTGGCGGCTGCATTCATGGGGGTTCTGAACGCATCTGGAGCTTTTTTTCTCCCTGCTTTCTCGTCCGCGCTTTTTAACTTAACTTCTGTAGGGGTCGGGCTCGCCGGGGTGGGACTTGTTTCTTATTTTAGATGGGAGTTCCAGCCAATTATTGCGATGGCGATCGGTGTGGTTGCCGGTGGCGCAGTTCAGGCCTTCGTTCAATTACCCCTGCTCAGAAAGAAAGGTTACCGCTGGATCCCGCGTGCAGAGTCGGATCCCGAGTGGCAAAAGGAACCTCGGTTAAAACAAATCCTTGGGATGATGCTACCGGGAATGGTGGGTTTGGCTGCCACCCAGGTGAGTTTGCTGGTTAACACCGTTCTTGCAACCTCCCAAGGTCCAGGGGCAGTTTCCTGGCTGAACTATGCTTTTCGCCTCATGCAATTTCCTATTGGGGTATTTGGTGTTTCAGTTGCTTCGGCAACGCTTTCACGGATTTCGGCTCAGTGGGCGCGCAACGAGGTGGATCAGGCTGAGGTAACCCTGATTCGGAGCATGAAGACTGTTTTCGCAATTAACCTTCCCGCCTCCGTAGGTTTAGCAGTACTGGGGATTCCAATTATCGAACTCATTTTTCAGTATGGTCGGCTTTACGCTGAGGACGCCCATGCAATTGCATTAGCCCTGGTGATGTACTCGATCGGTCTTACTGCTTATTCAAGCGTGAAGGTCCTAGTCCCGGCCAGCTATGCTTTTGGCAATACCCGTCTGCCGGTAATTTCGAGCATTCTCTCTGTAGTGATTACGATCTCTTTAAATTTAATCATGATTCGGCCCTTTGGATACTGGGGGCTTGCGCTCGGGACTTCGCTAGCAGCGATTTTCAATGCCATCTTTCTTCTCTTCTCAATACAAAAATTGATCCGAGAAAAAGGTGGCCAGTTCAAGGCTTCACACCTGTTGGGCCCCTTTTGTAAGTACCTTGCCGTGGCCGGGGGTATGGGAGCCCTTGTTTGGATCACCCATTGGGGGCTTTTGATTGGGTTACCGAATTCGTTGTTCAGCGAGCTTATGGGCAGTTTCGGAATTCTAGTAGCACGTCTGATCCGAGTTTCGATAGTTGTTTTCGAGGGCGCTGCAATACTATTGATTGCCGGGAAAATTTTTCGTTTGAATGAGATTCTTGAGATTATTGAAATTTTTGAAAAGAGAGTCAAAAATAAAGTGAGACTGAAGCGGACCTGAGCTAAGGTAGAAGAGTAACTCAAAACCGTTTTGTCAAGTGAGGGGTTTCATGGCCACGCAAAGAGAAACGTTAAGGTTGCTGTGTAAAAGCATTATAACCCGTTTGGAAAATCATAAATCGATCACATTCCCTCCTAGACTGAGACAGATTGTCCAAGACGAAGTGATGGGTTTGATCGGTCCCTTTGTTTTGACTGATGAAGACCTGCGAGAAAGAACCCTGGCTAAAGTAGGAGCCAAGGCCGAAATGCTTCAAGATTCAGCTTTCACAGACAGCGAACAATACCGTGCCGCAAAAGCAGTGGTCAGAAGCTCTTTTGGACACGATGAGCTCAACGGATTCTACTTTCAGAAGTCGCCGAAAGTGGTGGCTCAGACGATCGTTCAGTATCTGATGAGATCTTCCCATATCGATGACGTTTTTGAGTCCGATGAAGACCTCGAACATCAGATTGTCGAGGTAGTAAAAAAATTCAATCCTGCAGAGCTTCACTAATTAAGCCATAATGGTTTAAGAACTTCGAAAAAATCGACCAAGCCTTCGACACTGTCAAAAAGATGGAGGTTTTGGCGTTATTTTCAGAATCTCACTCTTTCTAACCCATTGAAAACTAACACCTAAATTGTTAACAGTTTCGCTCTTTTGAGGAGTTACTCTTGCACCTTTTATTCGCATAGATGGTGGAACGGTATTCATTTATTCCAATTTTTACACTCCTCATGGGAGGAGCAGCTTGGTGGTCCACTCAAGTGGGTCCAATGGGGCAGGGGGATCTACAGTCCAAAGGGGGAATTGAAGCATCTACCTCTCATCATATGAACCGGCGGCGCGAATTAATTGAATTTTTGGATCGAGCAGTCACATTTGAGCGTTATTTTCATTCTTATTATCAAAGGTATAGTTCGAATCTACAGAAGACGGGTCTGAGAGTCCCTGTGGGAGTGAAGAATAGTTATGACCTTAGGGTAAGCGATGTAGGTTCGGGCAAAGTGCTGATCACCGCGTCCGGCCGCCCTGGAAGTGACAACGCAAATGATTTAGTCTCGATTAATCAGGATTATGATCTTCAAGCAAACTTCAAAATTCCACCGCCTCGGCCCGTTTATTTAAAAATGCACGCTCTGAAACAATTGCGACTTCTCAAAGATGCTCCCCCTGGCCAAAGTGTCGAAGAGCAGGGGGTGTATAAAGGATTCTTTAAGTATACCAATCGCTCCGAATCCGAAGATGATGCAGTCGTGAGCCTTTCTCGTGTGGTTTCTGCCCGTGGGGTTAGACCCCCGGTGGCGGGAGTCCTTTTAGAACTCAATAACCAAAATCAGGCGAAAGGGTCAGATTTAGAAACTGAGCTTTCTATTCTTTCTGAACAAGAAGATTCAGCCTTTCTCGGAGTTACTTCCAATGAAGATGTGGAGGCGGGCGCAGTTTCCTCGCTAGTGAATATGACGAATAATTCGGAAGTTACGGGCGAGCGAAATGAGAGCTCCCTTACTGAGGGGAATCCTCTTGAGGAAGCTAGGCTTGCGCAGGAAATTTTTCGTGGAGAAATAGGAAGATACGCGAAGTCTTGGTTAGAATTGTCGCGAATCGTCCACTTTAAGTTTTCCGCCAAAGAAAAAATGTCTGCCGAGAGTGTTACTAATTTGCGTAATGCAGAGCGCAAGTTGGGCACACCAGGCGCCGCAGCACGTCGGTCCGTTAGCAGTGTACAGGGAGCAGGCTCGGGGTATCTCCCCGTCAAGAGCCCTCCTGCGAATCAACATGGCTTGGAAATTGAAGCAGTTGAGTTTGATGAGACTCAAAAATAAACTACTCTTCCCTGGCCTTTCAACTCTTCCGAAATTGACAATCCGAAACCGCGTCAGATACAATCAGACGGTTCATTTAGCTCTTTCAGATTTTGTCCGCTTTCTTCCTGATCAATGAGGTCAATTTGTAATGGATTTTGGGGTGGTAAATTTCGCAATGAGATTTCAGTTTAAGCTCACAATACTAGGTGTTGCCGTTTTTCTCGCTACGGGCTGTGCTCATGTGAAACCCCGGGATGCTAGCTCAGCAAACGGCCCGGCTCCAAAAAATCTGTCTGATATCTTAAAAGACTCAAAGAGCCAGGACATGATTACCGTGCAAAACGGTGAGGTGATCGTTCAAGGCATTCGTCTTAAAAATTCCAAGTTTGATATTCCAATTACAATCAACTCTCGTGTGGAGCATTGGATTGATTATTTCTGTGGTAGGGGACGCGGGTATTTTACCAAGTACCTGGAAAGGTCTGAGTTTTTTATCCCTTACATCGAACCTCTCTTACGCCAAAATGGGATGCCTCAGGATTTGGTCTACCTAGCCATGATTGAAAGTGGTTTTAACAACTTGGCGCGTTCTCGTGCTCGCGCGGTTGGACCCTGGCAGTTTATATCGGCCACAGGAAAACGTTATGGCTTGATGGTAAATTGGTGGGTGGACGAGCGTCGCGATATTGAAAAGTCAACTCTCTCGGCAGTTCAGTACTTGAAAGACCTCTATTCCATGTTTCAAAGCTGGGAACTTGCCGCTGCCGCCTACAATGCAGGTGAGGCTAAGATTGCCCGGGCTGTGCGACGCTTTGGAAGTAAAGATTTTTGGACGATTTCTAAACACCGGTTTCTCAGGCCTGAGACGAGGGACTACGTTCCCAAAATTATTGCTGCTGCGATTATTTCCAAGAACCGGGGTCAATTTGGGTTCCCTGAATCTGCGATCAAACCGGGAGTGGATGAGGCAGTTGCCGGAGACGGCGAGCTAGTCAAAGTCGTGAAGACAGACAAGCCAATGGCTGATTCGCAGTATGATGTTGAAAAAGACGAGGATTTGCAAGAGTTGGTCGATAGCAAGGATGATGCAGAACCGACTCCAACGCCGATGGGAATTTCGGGGGTCTCTCCTGCTGTGAATTCCAATTCGGAGTCGAACCCTCCTAAAGTGCTTACCGAAGCCGCGCCGATTGCCAAGCCTGTGCCTACTCCCCACGTAACAAAAACCGGCGAAGTAGGCGGAGAGTCTCTGGTTGATTTTGATGTCCAGAGTCCAGCTGATCTTTTGAAAATTGCGCGGGCTGCTGGCTTGTCCTACCAAACGGTCAAGGCTTTGAATCCAGAGGTTTTACGTTGGTGTACTCCCCCTACCGTAGGTAGCTATCGAATCCGCTTGCCATCATCGGTTCGGGACCATTTCCTTGCAACGTACAATCATGAAGCGTTCCCCCGAAAAGTTCAGTTCATGACCTACAAAGTCCGAAGTGGTGAAACCTTAAGTCGAATTGCCAAGCATTTTGGAATTAAAGTGGACCCAATCACCGACCTCAATGGCGTGTCCCCACGGACTCCGCTCAGGCATGGAGCAAAGGTGCTTCTACCCATGCCAAGCGATCGATCTCGTACCTTTGCCTCTCTTGAAGTTCGCGACCCACCAGAACGCAGAAGGGCTCGGCGTCATCACCGGAGAAGGAATTCCCGGTCTGCCAACTTCCACCGGAATCAGGCAGGTATCAAAGCTGATCGTGCCGACAGTTAAAGTCTGTTCGAGTCCCACAAAAACAGATCGACTCTAAATTTCGAAATTGTATCCAAAATCGTTGAGTGAAATACGGGAATGTGCGAACAGTTCTTGTATGTCACTCAGAGTTCAGAAGTTTGGTGGGACTTCCGTTGGTACCCCAGAGCGTGTACGTCGCGTCGCTGAACGAATTGCGAAAGCCTACAGAGCTGGGCATTCTCTAGTGGTCGTTGTCTCAGCCATGGGCCATACGACGGATGAGCTGATTGACCTTGCTCACCAAGTTTCAAAGAATCCCTCTCATCGGGAAATGGATATGCTTTTGACGGCAGGCGAAAGAATTTCTATGGCCCTTCTTTCTATGGCCCTAGAAGATTGTAAAGTGCCGGCGATTTCGCTTACTGGATCTCAAACAGGAATTATTACCGATCCGAGTCACCGTAGAGCCAGAATCCGTCGGATTCTGGGTTCGAGAGTTCGGGCTGCTTTAGAAGAGAAAAAAGTGGTCATAGTTGCGGGATTTCAAGGGGTGAGTGAGAATAAAGAGATTACCACTCTCGGTCGAGGGGGGTCAGATACCAGTGCCGTGGCGTTGGCCGTAGCTGTGGGCGCGGATCTTTGTGAGATTTTTACCGATGTGGATGGAGTTTATACAGCGGATCCAAGATGTGTGCCTCAGGCAAAGCTTTGGAAAAAAATCCCTCAAGACCTCATGGTCGAGCTGGCAACTCGAGGGGCAGGAGTTCTTCATCCGCGGAGCGTTGAGCTTGCCAAACAATTTAATATTCCTCTTTTTGTAAAGAACTCTCTAAAAGAGGAGAGCGAGGGTACTGCAGTGGTTTCTAGGTCTGATCTTCAGAAAGGTTCATCCAAGGCTTCGGCAAAAGAAAGTCGGAAAGTGGAATCCGAGCGCGGAATGGAAGAATTCCAGGTTGCCGGCGTGACAGCAGATCTTTCAAAAATACTAATTCGAATCGAGCTGACTCGGCCTACGACTTTGCCCTCTCTTTGGGAGGCCGCTGCAAAAAATCATCTCTCCGTGATTGCTCCGTTTTTTGCGGACGGAAAGGTCTCATTTTTTTCAGACCGTGATGGGTTGGTTGAGTGGCATAAAAATTTAGAGCATCTTTCTCTATCAGGCTTTGTGGACAGTTATAAAATTGAAAAAGACTGGGTCCCACTCTCTATTGTAGGCGATCGTTTTTCTCAGGACGGGGCAGCTCTTGCTCAGGTGATTGAAGTATTAGGGCGAGAAAATATTGTTCCTCTGCTTGGAACTTCTTCTTCCTTGGCTCTCACTATGGCTGTTCGATCGGACCAAGCGGATGAAGGCGTTCGCCTTTTACATCGAGAATTTTTAGAAGGGCAGAAAGATGGATAAGCCAAAAGTAGTAATTGGCGACGGTTGGGCGGCTTTGGCTGTTGTGGCTTCGCTCTTACCTGAAAATCCAGTTTGCTGGATTAGTGGAAGTAGGACTCGAATCTCTCCTGCTCTTCCGGGTTTGAGTCCCGGTCCTGCGGTAGAAAGGTTAAAGAACCTTGCTGCTCGCTGGGATTTGGATTTGGGAGACAGCATCGAGGGGGACACCTTGAGAGAATACCGAGGAAAGGCGTTTAAAGAACCTTCCTGGAATTCAGACCCTGATTCTCTATGGACCCCGGAAAAGACCTGGGTCCATTCTTCAAAAGCACGGTTTTCTTTGGCTCTTTGCGAAATCGAGGAGCGTCTTCATAGTCAGATTTTGAGCCGCCAGGGACTCCCCCTTCGTAGAATCGAGGGACTGCCTGTCACTAGTTTAGGTCATACTGCTCAAGCCGAACACCGTGTCGTTCTGGGGTCTGGCGAAGAAATTTTGTGCTCTGAAATCTATTATGCCGATCGTTGGAGCTTATTACCCTCGTTGGAAGGATTGCCTCGTCCTCTTTCATTTTTGAGAAATCGGAGCTGGGCAGGAGTTCTTCAAGCAAACTTTGTTCATAAATGTCCGGTAGGTAGGGGAGTCGCTGAAAGTTTTGTGGCCGGTCTCCACCGTGAACCAGGTGAGGAAATTGAAAGGCATGTCTGGGGATATTTCTTCGGTGACGGGTCTCGAAGTTCTTGGACTGTTTGTCTTACTCCGGAAGAGGTTGAAGACAATCATACGGTGGCTAAGAAGTTCCGTCGGATGAAGAGTACGTTAGACCGCATTTTTTCAGGCAGCGAAATTGTTCCACAAGGATATGAAAACTTTGGAGCTACTTTAGAGGATGAGCAGGTCCGATTTGAAGAAGAGGCCGTATTTTTTGAAGGAAAGCCACTCATTGAGCCTGCTGACGCCGAGAATTTAGACCACTTTTCAATCAATTCCGGAGTTTTCGAAAAATTGAAGAGTCTCTGACTGAGGAAGTAGCCCCCCTTGCTTTTCCAAGTCTTTAGGACTGGGTAGGTCGTTTGTGTCATCAGATAAAGGGCAGAGTACGAATGAATTCCAGGAGTCAAGCGCCAGGGTTTTACACATCTTTTCTGAGCTTCGAGCGCTTGAGCGACGCATTCCGGTCTACCACAGAGAGGGCAAAGCTCCGGTGCTAACTTTAATTTTCGTTCGCAAATCCAGCAGAGTGGAAAACTTCTCCAGACGAAATTTTGGGGTCCTAAAAAAGGCTCTCTACACGAAACACAGCGTAAAAAAAATCGAAGCATTTCCTGGTGGAGTGCGAGAACGGTGCCGATGAGGTCACTTTGCGTGCGACGCTGTCTAAATTCCCAACATATGGGCGAGCTCAAGAGTCAATCGAGGGACCCCCTTTTTCTTTCCGACGACTTTAGCTAGCGGAACCAAAACTACTTTTCCATTTTGGATTCCGACCATTGCGTCGGATTCGCCGCTCATTAAGTGCGCTACCGCAGTGGCTCCTAGAACCGAGGCTAAGACACGGTCGTGGGCACTCGGAGCACCCCCTCTTTGAATATGACCAAGGATACAGACTCGCGACCCATAGCCGCGTTTTTTGAGTTCGTCTGAAACGCGGTTTGCGAGTCCGGGTTTTGGACCTTCGGAAACCACAAGGATACTGCTGGTTTTGCCTCGGCGGATGGACCGATCCAAGGTGGCGCAGATTTCGCTCATATTGAGTTTGTTTTCAGGGAGTAGGATCGTCTCGGCGCCCCCACCCAGACCGACCTGCAAACCAATAAATCCAGAGTTTCTGCCCATGACTTCCACCAGAAAAATACGATCATGAGAGTTGGCGGTATCTCGAATTCGATCGATCGATTCAATCGCCGTATTTACTGCAGTGTCGAAGCCAATGGTATCTTCACTTCCGGGAATGTCATTATCAATGGTTCCAGGGACGCCTAAGGTTGGGAAACCTGTCTCTTTTTCAAGAAGATGGGCTCCAGCGAAAGATCCGTCTCCGCCAATGACGATCAAACTATCCATTCCATTTTGTCTCAAGATTTCAGCGGCCTTTTTTCTATACTTATTATGAAAAAAAGCTTCGCATCGATCTGTTTTCAGGACCGTGCCTCCCCGTTGAATAATATTGGCTACGGAAGAGAGGTTGAGTTCAATAATTTGCTCACTCAGAAGTCCGCTGTACCCTTTTAGAATTCCTTTTACTCGGCACTGATGAGCCAAGGCGTATCTGACAATAGCCCGAATGGCTGCGTTCATTCCCGGAGCGTCTCCTCCGCTAGAAAGGACACCGATGCATCTTCTAGAGTTCACACGGTGATGAATTTTAGGAATTTCTAACATGGTAGCAAGCTCCTTCCGGTAACTTCTTTAGGGATGGGCAGACCCATGACGTCACATAGCGTTGGCATAATATCGCCAAGACTTCCATCCTGCATGGGTACGCGAAACTTTTTTGGGCCCACGGCTGAGTTGGGTGTGACCCAAATCAGGGGCACTGGATTCAGTGTGTGCTGAGTATGGATTCTTCCTTTTTCGTCCCGCATTTCTTCAGCGTTTCCGTGGTCAGCGGTTAAAATCACATGAGTGTTGGATTTTTCTGCTGTGCCGATCACCTTTTCCAGACATTGATCCAAAGCCTCCATGGCTCTGACGGCTGCCTCATAGTTTCCAGTATGGCCAACCATGTCCGCGTTAGCAAAATTGACTAGGATGAAATCATGATTTTGGGCCTGGATCCGTTTTGCAGTTTCTTCTGCAATTTGAAATGCGCTCATTTCCGGTCTGGCATCATAAGTCGCGCAGTCTTTGGGAGAAGGCACCAAGAGGCGATCCTCCTTGAGATAAGCAGCTTCACGACCCCCATTGAAAAAAAACGTCACATGGGCATACTTTTCCGTTTCAGCAATCCGAAATTGGGTCAAAGACTTTTCCTCAAGCCACTGCCCAAAAATATGATCTAGATTTTGAGGGCCAAATGCTACAGCAATTTCAGTCAGGTCTTTTGAATACCGGGTCATTGCTGCAAAGGAGCTGGGTACAAATCCCTTCTTTCGATCAAATTCCTGAAAACCTTGATGTGTGAGGGCGCTTGAAATTTCTCGGGCGCGGTCGGAGCGGTAGTTGAAAAACACGACGCTGTCTCCCGTTTTCATTGCACTGGCCGAATCGAAAAGAAGGGGTTCAACAAACTCATCGGACTTTCCATTTTCGTAAGATCGGGCTAGCGCAGCTACTGGATCAGAAGAGGTGGGACTCATCTGATCCGTTAATGCCATGTAGGCCTTTTCGATTCGTTCCCATCTCTTGTCACGATCCATGCCCCAATAACGGCCCATTAAAGTGGCGATCGTCGCACGCGATTTACCGGGGGGATTCTTAAAGAGGGGATTTAATAAGAGTCTTTTCAAAAATTCCATGCCTGAGTCTGGAGGCGTGTCTCTTCCGTCCAAAAAGGGATGAATGCTAATCTCTGGCACCTGCATTTCTGCGCAAAGTTCGAGAAGGGCTTCTAAATGTTCGATGTGGCTGTGCACACCCCCATCCGAAAGTAGCCCCATTAGGTGAACTCTTCCTGACTTTTCAGCACCCGTTTGAAGGGTCTTGCGTAGGACTGGGTTTTGAAAAAACGAGCGGTCGGCTATGGAGTTCGAAATTCGAGACAGGTCTTGGTAGATAATTCTTCCAGCCCCCATGGTCATATGACCCACTTCCGAATTTCCCATGACGCCATCTGGTAGACCTACTGATCGGCCATGCGTCAAAAGTTGCGAGTGTGGATATTTCGTCAAAAGGTCTTTGTAGAAAGGCATTTTGGCGTTGTTGATTGCATTAAAGGGAGAGTCTTTTCCGATGCCGAACCCATCCAGGATGAGCAGAATTGCCCGTTGTCGTGTCATAATTCGTACATCGCACATCCTCAAATTTCAGTCACGGCTGCTTTTACGGAACGCCTAAAGATTCAGCTGCCTTCGTTATGGTAAGGGTGACCTTTAGTGACACTTTGGGCACGGTAGACTTGCTCTAGTAAGACTACTCTTGCGAGTTCATGAGAGAGTGTTTGAGGACCTAAACTGAAAAGCCCCTTTGCCTTTTTTCGCACAGGTTCAGAAAAGCCTAGACTGCTCCCGATGCAGAAAGAGAGGGTGAGCCCATTGCCCCCTTTTTTCTCTTCGTCCTGAAGCCATTCTGCCCATTGATAAGTGGTTCTGGGTTTTCCCTTTTCATCTAAAAGATAAAAATGACGGGGGTCGGCCCGCTTTTCTATCTGCTCTAATAAAAGCTCGCCTTCTTTTTCCTGGATTTTCAGTCGGGTGATCGGACTCTTGTCTGGGACGGTCTGAGGTCGCAGTTCAATTTCTTCAACCTCAGTCCACGAACGAAGAAGTTTTATGTAGTAATCACCGGTGTCTCTGAGTCCCGGTGTTTTTAGTTTTCCAAAAACAAAGAACTTCGTCTTCACTGCCTAATGCTTTACCTTTGTTTCGTAATATTCAATTGGAATCTGGATTCGAGGAGCACCGGCCCAAAGGGTTTCGAGTGCGTAATATTCACGAAGAACATCTTGAAAAATATGAACAACGACGTTCCCTAAATCGATCAAAACCCATCTTCCATCAGAATAGCCTTCAACAGACACTACGGGGAGGCCTGCACCTTTGGCTTGTGTGCGGATGGAATCAGCAATTGCCTGAACCTGTCTGTTGGAACTTCCGCTGCAGATCAGGAAAAAATCCGTGAAACTGGACATCTCGCTCACGTCCAAAACCTTCACGTTTTCGGCCTTTTTTTCAAGCGCCGCTTGTGCGAAAAGGAGAACTTTTTTCTGATCCGGTACTGACTTCAACTTTTTTTCACCCATATAAAATTCCTTAAAACTAGGACCCTTGGTAAATACCATAGAGCCGATTTTCCTTCAAATAAGCTGCCACGGGCGGAAAAAGGCCTAGTTCATCAATAGGAGTTCCTTTTGCCATATTTTCTCTAATGTTTGTAGAAGAAAGCTCGGGAGCTTCAGTGGGGACTGTAATAATCGCCTTTCCACTGCGGCCATCCTGTCCCCGGATTTCCCACTGAGAGGTGCCATTTCCTGCTGAAACTGGCGTAATTAGACCGCTCGCGGCCCATGTTTGTAGTGTCTTTTGGCTGACTTCATGGCCCATGGGCTGTCTCTCTAAAACAATCCAACTGCAAAGATGAATCAGCTCCGGAAAACGATGCCAGTTTTTCAACTGTTCTAATTGATCAGTGCCTATCACGAAGGCGAGCTTCGGATGGGACCTGCGGAGCTCACTTAAGC
>JACPOE010000096.1 GCA_016185105.1 Bdellovibrio sp. | reverse complement strand
TCCGCGCAGGTAAAAGTGCGGTCAAGTAGCTGCTCGCATCGGAGTAGGTCCAATTCATGAGCATATCCCAGGTCTCATTGACCATGGGAGCAATCCAGCGAGCAAGTTCTGCCAAAGCTTCGGCTTCGCGGCCGGTGTCTTCAAGCAATGGGCCTACGAGTTTCTCAGTAGGAAGGACGATGACCTTCTCAATCCAAGGGATTCGTTTTGCGGAATCGCTGAAGCGCTCACGGCAAACGAAATGAATTTCAAGTTGGGGATAAAGTTGTTTTGCCGCTCGGAGAGCCATCAGGCTCTGAAGGCAGTCGCTCTGTCTTCCGAGTTGGATGACTAGGCATTTAACCTTCGGCACAGAGCTCGTCATGAAGTGCTCGATTCTGAACTCTTCAGGCCTTCAAGTTGCTCATTGACCAAAGCTTTCAAAAAACCACAGAGAAGTTCTTCAACTTTTCTCTCTTCGGCTTTTGGATCTTCCGTGATCTCACCCTTCAATAGGTTACCGTCAGCTCCCATGCTTTCTCCCGGATTTTTGGCTTGCGCCGTTACCTGCAGGTCTTCCTTGACCTCAGGTGTCAGTTAAACTCTTTCACGTTCTGAGTATTGGTCAATCAGTTTTCTTAGGTCCAGGGCTCCAAGGTGGTTGGAATCCATGGCCAGAATCTTTTGGACCGTCAATTTTGCGTCACGAAGTCTTCCCAAATGGAACTGAAGGCCCGCCAGGCTATAGAGCAGGTTCGTGTTGATGGGGGCAGACTGGACATATTCTTGGACTAAACGGGCGGCTGTTGCGTAGCTCTTAATCTCATAAGCGCACTTCACAAGATGGTAGATTGCTTGAGGATTTTGGAGATTGATCTCAAGCGATTCAGCAAGGAGATCGTGGGCTCCACGGGCATCTCCTTGGGATAAGGCAAGGGTGGCCAACTGCGCCAAAGCACGGTCGTTCTTCACATTTAAGGACAAAGCGCCTTGAAACGAGCGTTTGGCTTCATCAACGCGTCCTTGAGCCAGGTAAAGGTTCCCAAGACTCGTGTGGATTGCGTCAGAAGCGGGCTTTAATTCAAGCGCTTTGCGGTAGTGGTGTTCGGCTTTCTTTTCGTTCTTCGAGCGCAGCCAACAATTTCCAGTGGCTTTATGAATCTCAAAAAGAACATCTGTCGAAATATCGGTGAGGGTCAATGCGCGTTCCATTACTTCGGCGGCTTGATGATCCTTCTGCTTTCGGATCAAAAGAGCAGCGTGCCTTTGAAAGGCTTCTAGGCTCGGTTGATAGACGATTGATTCTTCGTAATTCTTCTCAGCGTCTTCAATTCGGCCTTCTTGTTCATTGCAGCGACCCATCCAGTAGAGTGAAAGGCCAGGACGTTCTCCGGATTGGAAAAGAGTACGGTAGATGTTCTTGGCTAAGTTGAATTCCCCTGCCTTGAAGAGAATTTCGCCG
>JACPOE010000063.1 GCA_016185105.1 Bdellovibrio sp. | reverse complement strand
GCCCCAGGCGCCGAGCGCGATGCCGTAAGAACTTTTGACGTGCCACTCCAATGGATCTCTTGGGTTGGCACTCTTTTAGGCCTTCTGGTGCTTTTTTCCATTTTTTCGATTTTTATTGCTGGCAAGTACTATTGGATAAGCCAACGCAGCTCGTCGACCCGAGTGGACGAGCTGGAACAAAAAATTGTTCAGCTCAAAACCTCAATTGCTGAGCAGGAAAAAAGAGGGGTTCAACCTCAAGGCGCTCAACCTGCTCCTGTTAGCTCGAACTCCGACTCAGATGGACTCACTCTGATTGCTTTTCAAAATGGTGTGCACCTCGATGCTCCAGACCCTAGCACTCTAGCTTTTTCGATTAGAAACCCACGTGCCTATTGGAGTGGTAATACTCTGAAAGTAAGACTTAGCCTTCAATACACCAAAGGGGATGAAGGAAACCAACAGGGCTTCATCATTGCTTTGTCTCGGGGGCCAGATGGACTGATGGCTTATCCATCTGGAGTATTGGACACCAAACAAAAGAAAATTTTGATCGATATCAGCAAAGGCGAGTCCTTTTCAGTGAGTCGCTTTCGAGAAGTGAAGGCTGACTTTCCGGGACGCCCTCCACGTTCGACTGCGGGTGACACCCAAGAAAACCCTCGCTCTGTAGAGGTTTACTTATTTAACAAAGACTTTCAGCTCTTACACACTGTTTCTTTAACACCGGAAGACCCTCGCAGAATCAGCCCTGATCCGGATACAAATCAAGGTACGGCAAATGATCAGAACGCCTCATGAAACTTCCGTCAATATTGTCAGCGAAGGTACGCGCCTTGAAGGGAAAATGACTTTCGACACTCAAAAGACTTTTGAATCGCTGGAAGATCTCCAGTTAGGATGATTACTTTCTTTTTGAGTTGAAGTGCCTCTTTCAAAACACGATGAACTTCAGTGAGCTGAACTTCCTGAATTCTTTCGGCGTACTTGGTTACGAAATCGCTCGGCAGGCCCAGCTCCCTCATTAACAACCAGCGACTCGCATACGCGGGCAAAGATGCGTGACTCACTCCAAAACTTCCAATTAAGAAACTCTTTGCATTATCGATTTCTTCCTGGGTCATTGGCTCCTTAAACAGATCTTCGATCACTCCCTCAGTGCGTTGAACAAGAAAAGCAATGTTCTCATTTCGCGCTGAAGACACGACTGAAAACTCTCCCATCTCCTGAGTAAACGAGAGAGACGATTCAATCCCGTAGGTCAAGCCGAGCTTGTCGCGAATAATCGTAGTCAACCTACTATCGATATATTCACCTATGGCAGCATTGAGGACCAACAATGGAAAATAGTTTTTAACTTCAAGGGGAGGAATCTTGTAGCTGAGCTTTAGGGAAGTCTGCGTGCCGCCGGAACGGTTGATCACAAAAACGGGATCGTTTGTTTTAGATGTTCCTCTGAGAAGGCGAGTTTCAAAATGATTCTTTCTAATTCTCTTTGGAATTCCAGAGCCTGGCCACTGGCTGTTTGGCGATGAAAACTCATTCACAATCGTGTTTCGCATTGCGGCTCGATCAAAACTACCAACCACCGCGAGAAAGGCATTTTGTGGAGTAAAGTAGGTCTTGTGAAAATCAATCAAATCTTCTCTCTTAATATTCTTTAAGTCGCTCAACGAGGACATTGCTCCTCGAGCGTAGGAAGTCCCGGACGCTAAGAGTCGATGTTGTACCATCGTAGAGACTGTTTCAGCGGCGTTTTCCAAATGATTCCACCGTTCCAGAATTTTTCTCTTTTCCCGAACAAATTCGTCTGCGGCAAGATTAGGCTTCAGCACCATCTCTGCCAAAGCCTTCACCATTAAAGCGGAATCCAGTGCAAGGCCATGAAACTGAATTAGAGTCTGATCGTCTTGGCTATTCAGCAAACGACTCACACCCATTTCTTCTACAAAACGAGCCGTTTCCAAAGCGCTCTTACCTGCCGAACCCCGATCTAGGAGAGTCAACAACAGCGCCGCAGTTCCGCTTTTTCCTGACTTATCATCTCGAAAACCTGCTCGAACTACCAACGACAAATCAACCACAGGGAGATCAGGCTGATAGAACCAAACAACTTCGAGTCCATTTGGTAAGACTTCTGAAACAGGTTCTACCGGGCTTGAATAAGCCGCTGAGCACAAGAAACTAAAGAGTAGGAAAACCTTCAACAGGTGTCGCATGGAAAATCCTTATTTTGCCGGTGCAACTGTCACAACGGTTCGATTGTTTGGATCAAAATATTTCACAGCTACCCGCTTTACGTCGTCGGGAGTAATGGTTTGATAGCGTTCGATTTCATGAGCAAAACGAGAGGGATCTTTAAAAATCGCATGCACTGTTCCAAGAAGCTGTCCAACCCCATGAGGGGTTCGCAGTCCATCCAAAATTTGAAGAATCAGCTGTTTAGATGCCGTTTTCACTTCTTGAGGTGTCACCGATTTTTCTTGAATGTCTTTTATCAGACGCCACAATTCCGATTCCATCTCAGCGCTTGAGTGTCCCGGTCGCATCGAGCCGTAAATAATAAACATCCCTGGAAAAACTGGAGTGTAGGCAGACCCAGAAATCGAATTTACCAAATTCAACTCTTCAATGAGACGGTGCTTGGCACGGGCTGAGCTTCCCTCGAAAAGAAGACTCGCCAAGACGTCCAAGGCATAAGAATCATCATCCTCAGCCTTTGAAATATGGTAGCCCACGGCAAATCTTTCGAACGGAGTTTTCTCACGCAAAACCAAACGCCGCTCTTCGCCTTGAGGAGGCTCCACTGGAATCGTTTTCTTAGGCTTGGGTCTTCCAGGAATTCTTCCGTAATATTTCTTTACCATCCCAAGGAGGTCTTTGGTTTTAAAGTTCCCGACAATCACCAGCGTTGCATTACCGGGCTGAAAATAACTCTTATAGAAATCTGTCAGGAACGCCGGCGTCATATTGAGAATATCAACAGGGTTTCCCATCACAGGCCACTGGTAGGGATGCCTCCGATAGGCTAGCTGCCACAGAACATCCAACATTTTGGGTTCAGGACCAGCCTCCATCTTCAATCTA
Organism: Bdellovibrio sp.; assembly: GCA_016185105.1. Lineage (GTDB taxonomy): Bacteria > Bdellovibrionota > UBA1018 > UBA1018 > UBA1018 > JACPOE01. The sequence goes on along the minus strand of JACPOE010000063.1, from coordinate 13,255 downwards.
CGCTCTTCAAAAACAATCATTCTCTCATTATTGAGTGCCGCTTCGTCTAAATTGAGGCCAGTCATTCGATCGGCTTCGATATCCATGACAGTTTCAAGAAGGCCCGGCTCGGGCACAAATTCTTCATGGAAAACCAAATAGTCGCGAGTTGAATAGGCGTTAAAAGAGGCTCCCTTTTTTTCTAAAATCTGAAAAAATTTTCTTGGGGGAAATTTCTGAGTTCCTTTAAATAAAAAATGTTCAAAAAGATGCGATACACCTGTCAAGCCAGGTATCTCATCTACTGAGCCAACCTGAAACCAAGTCTGATAGCTCAGCAGCTTTGCAGAAGGATCTTCCACAGTGATAACGGACAACCCGTTAGACAGGACCGTTTTCTCGAACGGGATCCTGATTTCTACTCTATCGCTTTCGGACTTGGGTTTTTCGGGAACGCTCGCAAAGACAGTGAAGGAAAAAATTAAACTTCCCAACACCAAAGTCTTTATCGTTATATCCATTTCTGTCTCTTGTACCACTCTATGGCTTGTGCCATTCCAGAGGACAAATCGAATTCAGGAACAAAACCAAGAACCCTCTTGGCCTTTTGATTGGAACAAATCCAGTAATCCGGCAGGATTTCGTTCACTTTGTCTAGATTGAGAGGAAAAGTTCGACGTGTCAATACCCCGATCCCCGACAACCCGGCTCCAGCAGCACGTACAAAAAATTTGGGAATATTAATACGCAGAGGATCACAGTTCAGTTTCTCGGCGATGGTCGTCATAATATCTAAGTAGGTGTGAATCCCGTCTCCGCAAAGATAGAAAATATCGCCCGAGGGAGATTTGTCGCGAGCCACCACTCCAGCTTGGACTATTCCTCGGCAAAGATCTTTGGCATAAATCATACTGTAATATTTATGTCCGCCCTCAGTCGAGCCACGCAAAATGGGCATAACATGACGAGCAACGCTCTGAATCATTACAAAAACGCCCTTGTCCTTCGGTCCATAAACCATCGGAGGCCTCACAATAGACAAAGGGTATTTTTCTGCAAAGGCGAGGACTTCTTTTTCACCCTGAAGTTTGCTCTCTCCGTAAGCAGAGACTGGACTATCGGGATCCGTCTCCGTCCGAGGGGAAAGAGACTGTGAGGGGCCTGCCGCAGCTAAGCTAGAAACGTAAACAAAACGGGTGAGTTGGGGTCTAAAATCAGCCACAGCCTTAGCCAAGCGCGCCGTACCGGCTGAATTGGCCTCAAAGTAGGCTCCTCGGTTCGAAGCGGTGGTTGCTCCTGCTAGATGAAAGACATAATCCATCCCCTGAACCGCTTGATTGAGCGAATCCTGATTACCGAGATCGCCTTCAATGACTTTGTACTTGAGACCGTCCAAGTTGGCAGCGCTAGAACGTTTTCTCATCAATGCAAAGACTTCAAAGCCGATGGTATCTAGCTCCTCGACTAAAGAACTTCCAATAAAGCCTGTTGCACCTGTGACTAAAGCCTTCATAAGTTAAGAATTTTTTGGTACCCGACTCCTAATAAAGGTGCAAGCGGAATGGTGGTCAAAGTACTAGGTAGTGGAACTTCAACGGGCGTACCGGTCCTTTTATGCAGTTGCGAGGTGTGTTTATCGAAGCATCCAAGAAATAAAAGGCTAAGGGCATCGATCTGGATCCAAGTGGACGAAAAAAGTCTGTTAATAGACACTTCCACCGATTTCCGCCAGCAAGCTCTCCGAGCAAAAATTGATCGAATTGATGCTGTGTTATTTACCCACCCCCACGCGGATCACATTCAAGGAATGGACGACCTGCGTTGTTACAACTTTTCTCAAAAGAGCAAAATTCCAGCCTATGGAAACACATGGACCTCGGAAGAGCTGCACAAGAAATTTCCGTACGCCTTTGATGACCGAGTCCCTGAGGGAGGCGGCCTGCCCCGCCTTGCTTTTGAGAGAATAGACTCTAACCTCACTTCTTTTCAAATTCCTGGAATCCGAGAAAAGATAGTTCCACTTCGGGTGAAGCACGGATCTCAAGAGACTCTGGGCTACCGTATTGGATCCTTCGCTTACGTCACCGATTGCCACGAAATCCCTGACGACACACTTGCACGAATGCAGGACCTTTCAGTCTTGATTCTTGACTGCGTGCGGATAACACCGCATAAGACCCATTTCAATCTGGAGCAAGCCATTGAAATGAGCTCAAGACTGAAAGCAAAGAAAACGTACTTAACTCACCTGGGTCACGAACTAGATTACACAACCTGGGAAAAAAAACTCCCAAAAGGGGTTCGGTTCGCGTATGACGGCCTAAGTATTAGCGTCACTTAAGAGGGGTAAATCATGAATATTGGAGTTCCAAAGGAAATCAAGAACAAGGAAAACCGTGTCGGCATGGTGATAGCAGGGGTACGAGCGCTCACTCATGCAGGTCATAAAGTTTTTGTCCAAAATAATGCGGGTCAGGGAGTCGGGATTACTGACGATGACTACAGAAAAGCTGGCGCCACCCTAGTAGGGACAGCGAAGGAAGTCTTCGAAAAGTCTGACATGATTGTGAAGGTGAAAGAACCTCTTCCTGAGGAATATCCGCTCCTTCGAGAAAATCAAATTCTTTACACATACCTTCACCTCGCGGCTGATGAGCGCCTCACAAAAGCTTTGATGGAACGAAGGATTGTGGGAATCGCTTACGAGACCATTCAACCTTCCGATGGATCGCTCCCGTTATTGGCGCCTATGAGTGCGGTTGCTGGACGTATGGCGACACAAATCGGTGCTACCTACCTTCAACATGACCATGGTGGAAAAGGCATGCTCCTCGGCGGTGTAACGGGCGTGGAGCGCGCTAGTGTTGTGATCTTAGGCGGCGGGGTCGTAGGGGTCAACGCTGCGAAAATGGCAGCAGGCCTTGGTGCTCATGTCACCATTCTCGATGTGAACGTGCATCGCCTGGATTATCTTGCCGATATTTTTAAGAACGAAGTCACCACGGTTTATTCAAACAGTGAACAAGTTGAAAAAGCAGTTCTTAATGCAGATTTAGTGATTGGAGCGGTTCTAGTTCCAGGTGCAAAAGCACCGAAGCTGGTAACCCGCGAAATGGTTTCTAAGATGCAGCCCGGTGGCGTGATTGTCGACGTTGCCGTTGATCAGGGTGGATCTGTTGAAACCTGTCGGCCTACTAGTCACGAACATCCCACCTACACTGTAGATGGAGTTGTTCATTACGCCGTACCGAACATGCCAGGTGCGGTCCCTCGAACCTCAACCTACGCCTTGACCAATGTCACACTCAAATACGCGATGATGATTGCGAACATGGGTTGGAAAGAAGCTGTAGCCCGTGATGAGGCTTTGCGTAAGGGTGTAAATATTCTGAACGGTAAGGTGGCCTACCGTCAGGTAGCTGACGACTTAGGGCTCCCGTTCGAACCTGTCCGCGTTTAACCTTCCTAGTTTTGGTTCGGTACCCAGTCGAAAGACGGGTATCGAACCTAAGCTGGACAGCGAATTCCCGCCGAGATATTCTTAAATAAATGGCGGATAATAAAGCCGAGACTAATGCAGAACCAGCCTCACCGGCCCCGCCAGCGCCTTCCCTGGTAAGCCGCCTCGCAAAGTTACCGATCCTCCCAATTCTTAATATAGTTGCAGTGCTAGGTGCAGCCGGTTTTGCATACTACACAAAAATATTATACAAACGCCCCCCTATTCTTGAAGAAAATGAACGACAAAGAATTGCAGAAGAGGCCTCACGAGATAATGCGGGCACCCCTCATGCTGAAATCAAATTTGGACCGGTTCAGGCAAATATAGCTTCAGCTCCCCACAAACCCAAAGCCGCCGACGGAACGAGCGAACAGATTGACGGGAAATTGCATTACATTACGCTCAGTTTTTCCATGAACATTAGTGACGAGACACAGGTGGACGCGGTCGAAGCAATCCGACCTATTTTCTTGGATAAACTGAACCAAATCCTCGGGAAAAAGGATTTCCACGAACTCAACAGTATTCAAGGTCGATACTTGTTGCAGGCCGAGCTTATCGAAGTAGTCAACACTCTCCTGGCGGGAAACTCACCCGGACACGGAAGTGAAGGACTGGTCACCGGGATCTATTTCACCCAATTTCTAGTCCAATAGTCGCCTAGAAGGAGACTCCTACTCTGGCTGAAGCAGCAAACACAGCCGATTGCTGATTCGGAGTTCCAGGCACATTCGAAAATGCGTAGAAACTGCCAGGCATAAAAATCCCAGTGTCGATGTTAAACTGGAAGTGTTCGTCCCATTGGAAAGTCACCCCAAGGTCTACTTCCCATCCCAACGAGTTTCCCTGGTCAACGCCACTGGCATTGTTAACCATCTGTTGCGTCCAGTAATTAAAGAAAAAGCTTCCGGCAGCCGCTGCGTTTGGCGCATAAGCGTAAATCACTCCGGGCCTAAATGTCCATTTGTCCCAGGGTCGAATCTCCGTGCCTAAAGAAAAGTAAGCCGCATTTACAATTGGATTGAAATAAGGAGACTTTAAATTACTAGCACTCATACCGGGATTGTTTAACGTCTGCCCGCCAGCAAAATTGGCTAGCTGATAATTAAACATAATCGTCCCTATATGATAATTGGGGTGAAAATAAAATGCGTTGTATGTTGAGATCGTCCCACTGGAAGAATTAGGCTGACCTGGGGCATAACCCGACTTTAAGTGAAAATCCCAAATATCCGAAGGCCTCCAATCGACCTCTCCGCCAACTGCAAACGCACTGTACCCAGTTCCAGCGCTGCCTGTTGCCAAAGGTGCCTCGGCGCCAATAGAAAATTCACGAAACTTCTTTTTCACGAAAAAATCAAAAACAGTGTAATTGATCCCACCCGCATTGGGGACTGCCACGGTTCCCAACGCCGAACCTGTCGTGTTCGTTTGAGGAGGAGTCAAAACACCTCCATTGGGATCTTGATTGGCCGCTCCGAATCGACGGATTACATTCACTCCTACTTCCATCTCGTCTTCAATATTTTCATATTTCAGAGCAATGGAATAATCGACAACGCCCCCCTGCCCTGCGCCAGGTATGCAAGTTCCACCCGTCACAGTACAGGCGCCGGAAATCGTGTTTCCTGCGGAATTAACAATAACGCTGGGAACAAATGAGAACGCCCCGAATTTTGCAATCCAGCGGATCGCATCCCCGGTCGACATGTAGCGGGAAAATAGCCCATCTCCATTGTTCCAAACTAGACCTAAACCCCAATTCAACGGAACACGTCCGACCTGAAAAGTCCCAATATCAGTCAGGAACTCACCCCAGACCCTCTGGGCGGAAATAGCCGAACCCCGAGATTGGAAGGAAAAGTATTGCCTCTGATCAGATCCGTAGGGCAACCCTCCCCCAAAAATGCTGTAAATCGGATCGCCTAACCACCATTCCGATTTAATATAGATATTATCGTTCACGATGATCTTGGGACGCACTCGTAAAAAGACGCTCTGGAAGCTGGCATCTTGGCTACCGCTACCTGGAACGTAATATCCACCCGCGATAGCTCGGGTATTATCAACCGATGCTCCGTTGGGGGAATTATCCATTGCGTAGTTATGAATATAGTTAAACTCAGACCAAAACTGTCCGGACCAATCTATTTCCAATGCAAGTGCGCTGGGGGAGAAAGGTGAAGACACTAGGAGAGATCCAAGGAACAACGCTAGCAATCCCTTGGTTGATCTTATTTCTTTGCACGTTCTGCTGATATTCAAACTCTTCCTCCTGAAACTTTCCCTAGAAAATTTCGCTCTGAAAATTTGCTACCCACGCTTGATCAATCTATCAAGGTATGCCAGGTTTTGAGCTTCTAAGATTAAAAGACTTAATGACCTGTGCAGATCGAGTCAAGGAGTTTCCTAGTTATGCCAGAATTCTACTCCATCCGGCCATTTTTTTTCCGGCGCAGGAAAAACTCTTCCACAAGTAAAAAAAATCCCAACACGGTGCGGTTAACTTATTTCCTGATTGGAATCTCCCTTGGCGGGGGTTTTGGTTATTACCTGTGGAGTCTCTACTCGCAACTTACGCAGGCATTTTATCAGCAAGAACAGTCGGTCCCGACTCGAATCTACAGTGATGTTACCCGTATTACTCATTCCCAACCGCGAAACTACGTCGACACTCGTCTACGCGCCTTAAGCTATTCCCCGGTCGAGGAATCGGACCGCATTACCTTTGAATTGCGGGTGGCCGAATACCCAAAGACTGTCTTGCCGGAAAACCACCCTCAGCTCAATTCAAAGTCCGAAACCCCTCAAAAGGTATCCCTTCTCTTTGAGGGCCCTGGAACCCATGCCCTTTTAAAAACCGTTGAACTAGACGGCATTGAGGTCCCAGACGTCTACTTGGAACCCGAACTGGTAGCGACTTTGTCGCGCAGTGGCGACACCCGTAAAACCATCCGAACCTCTCTTAAGTTCTCGGAAATTCCAGCTCCCATCTGGAAAGCCATTATCGCAATTGAAGATCAGCACTTTTTAGACCACAAGGGCCTGGATCCTAGGGGAATCGCTCGTGCAATTTGGGTTAATTTAAAAACATTTTCACTCGCTCAGGGTGGCAGTACGATCACCCAACAGCTGGTTAAGAATCTGATGGAGCGCCGAACGAAGAATATTTTTCGGAAGGTGAATGAACTTTTTCTTTCCCTTCTGCTAGAAGCCCGTTTTGAAAAAGAACAGATTCTAGAACGGTATCTTAATGAAGTCTATTTGGGACAAGTAGGCGGCTTCGAAGTTCATGGCGTGGCCGAAGGTGCAGAACACTTCTTTGGAAAGCGCCTAGAAAACCTCAACCTAGGGGAAATCGCGTTGATGGCTGGCCTCATTCGAGGCCCCGGTTATTACTCGCCCTATAGATACAAAAGCCGGGCGATTGAAAGACAACACTTAGTCCTTAGAAAAATGGTCGAAACCGGTCAACTTGCAGAGGAAGAAGCAAGGGGCGCACGAAAACTCCCAATTCATCTGATTGCACCCCAAGCCAGCACGACGAAGGCGCCCTTCTTCACCGACTATGTGAAAGCAAGACTCATTCGAGAACTCAACGGAAAGATGACTGAGACTGAAATTCTCAATTCCGGGTTGAAGGTCTATACGACTCTCGACATGCATCTCAATACCATTGCTCAGAGAGCTGTCACTGAGGGCGTAGCAAGACTTCAAAAACAGCATAAACTTTCAGATGAGTGGCGACTCGAGGGAGCCCTTGCGGCAGTCGATCATGCCACAGGCGCGGTAAAGGCTCTTACTGGTGGAAAGAACTACGGGCAAAGCAGTTTCAATCGAATCTTAAATATGAAGCGCCAGGTGGGCTCTACCTTCAAACCTTTTGTCTATCTGACGGCATTTGCCAAAGGGACTGATGAAAAAGGAGTTCCGTACGCTCCATCTCACCCAGCTGAAGATACCCCTTGGACTCTAAAATACGATCACTCTAAACAGGAATGGTCGCCTAAGAATTTTGAAAAGGGTTTCTTGGGCTGGACTTCCTATAGGACAGCTCTTTCCAAATCGATCAATACCATCGCAGCCCGCCTCGGCACCGAAGTCGGCATTTCATCGATCATTCAAACAGCAAGGCAACTGGGGATCCAGTCTACGCTTCCCGAAGTTCCCTCTTTGGCTCTAGGCGTTGCAGAGCTATCTCCCATGGACCTTCTTCAGGCTTACGCGGTTCTTGCAAATCGGGGGATCCAAGAAGAAATCGATGTCCTTCGTGCGATTTCCTATGCCGATGGAACTTTGTACCGCACGTTTAGCTCTCATCCCGCACAGGTATTTGATCCAGCGCCGATTGATCTTTTGACAGATGTTCTCCAGGATGTCTTTCATGATGGAACCGCAAAAGATGCAAAAAAAATGGGGTTTGATCGTCCCGCGGCTGGAAAGACTGGGACCACCAACAATCACCGGGACGCCTGGTTTGCAGGCTTTACACCGCAACTTACTACGGTCGTCTGGGTTGGCCTGGACTCGATGTCCGAACAAAGCCCAAAGGTTCATCTCACGGGGACTGGGTCCGCACTTCCTATATGGGTTCAGTTTATGAAACCGGCGCTTGAAAGTCAGCCTGCGATTCCTTTCGAGAGATCGGATTGGATTACCGAGATGAACGTGGATACCCACACCGGTTTTGAGGCCACTTCGAGCTGTCCTGCAAATCAGGTAAAAATTGAAAAATTTATCCGAGGTCATGAGCCTAAGCAGAAAACCTGCGAAAGCCTGTGGCCGCCTGCGTGGCCCGCCTTAACTGAAATATGATATTGGAGGCATTTAAAAATGACCCATCCCCATGAAAATAAGACCGTCCATATTTACGATTTACTCGTCCTAGAAGGACACCTAGATACCTTTGGGCACGTCAATCATGCTAAATACTTTGAAATCCTTGAAGAAGCACGCTGGGATATGGTGACTCGGAACGGCTTCGGCTTGAAAGAAATTCACAAAGTGGGACTCGGGCCGGTGATTTTGGAAGCCAAAATTAAATTTAAAAGAGAACTTCGTCTTCGTGAAAAAATTAGAATCGAAACTCAGTTCCTTAGTTATAATAAGAAAATCGCGAGAGTTGGTCACAAGATTTTTAATGAAACAAAAAAAATCTGCGCGGAAGCGGAAATTCTATTTGGATTATTTGACATTCATCGTAGAAAAATTGTGAACCCTACCCCTGAATGGCTCAGAGCAATTGGGATCACAGCCGCTGACGTTAGCTAGGAAAGTCGAACGAAACGGAAAATGTCGAAAAAAAATGGGCTAGTGCTGACAGCAGGGGGAGCCAGAGGGGCCTATCAGGCGGGAGTCCTTAAAAGACTCGGAGAACTTCCTGCTCTCCATTCAAAACCATGTCCCTTTCAAATTATCACCGGTGCGTCTGCCGGGGCCCTGAATGGCTCGTTTTTAGCCACGGGAACCGATGACTTTTCCGGCACAACTAAACGCATCGCATCACTCTGGTCGAACTTGAATGTGGAAAACGTTTTCAAAACCGATCCCTTTTCACTAAGTGCAGGAACCGGGCGCTGGATGAAAGATCTAGCTTTGGGTGGAATTTTTGGTGGGGGTAGCGCGCAGTCTTTGTTAGATTTTACTCCCCTCCGAAATTATATTAAAAATGAAATTCAGGTTGATAAAATTCAGGCAGGAATACAAAAGGGACACCTCTACGCTGTTGCTATTTCAGCGACGAACTATTTTTCAGGGAAGTCCTATACCTTTATTCAAGGCCAACCGAATCATCCCCTCTGGACAAAGAGTAGAAGAATCGCACTCTCAACGGAGCTCACGGTCGAACACATCTGGGCCTCCTGTGCGATTCCAATTATTTTTCAACCGGTCCTGGTCGAGACCCCCGACGGTGCTTTCTACTTCGGCGATGGGGGTTTACGGCTTGTAGCGCCATTTAGCCCCGCTATCCGGTTGGGCGCCTCCAAGATTTTTGCAATTGGCATTCGTTGCCAAAAAACTGCCGAACAACGCTCTACCCATGAACTGATCGATTCCGCAGGAAAAAAGCCAAAAATGAGGAAACCGCCGCTCGCTCAGATTTTTGGTGTGGCATTGAATTCAATTTTTCTAGACCACCTGGATTCTGACCTCGATCACCTGCGAAGAATGAACGAGCTCATGATTTCGCTCCACCAAACTTCCGCTGAATTAAAAGGGAGCGAGCCTATGAGAGTCGTCCAACCGTTTGCACTGAATCCAAGCGTAGACTTAGCGACGGTTGCCGATACTTTTTCACATAAAATGCCAAAAATGATTCGATACCTGATGGAAGGACTTGGGAGCTCAAAAGCTCAAAGCGCAGACTTGTTGAGCTACTTACTTTTTGATTCATCCTACACACAAGCCCTGATAGACATCGGGTATCAAGACGCTGGGAAGGTTGCAAATGAGCTCGAATCGTTTTTGCTGGATCCCTAGCTTTTTTAAAGGAGACCTAGTTTGGACTATTTTCGGTGGCACCCCTGTGTTGAATTGAACTGGATACGCCCTGTCAATTTTTTTCCCTTGAGACCCGAACGTTTAGATCAAATGGAATCTATTTGCATTGGGACCAAGAACCGGACCTTAGGAGATAGCCTCATTCTCAGCACCCTGCCTCAAAAACTTAAAGCCGCATACCCGCACCTGAAGATTTATACTTATCCCAGAGGATTGAATCCGGTAGTTTTTAAAGGCAACCCTGCAGTACTCGGGTTGCAACGAGCGCCACTGGCTCTATTCGGAGATGATTGCAATTGGGGCTCGGGACACCACATTCAAGTCAAGGAAGCCTATTTCAACCTCCCCCATTCCGAGCCTGTAAAACCCAACCTATTTTTGGAAACTAAGGAAATCCTTTTTGCTGAAAATTATTTGGAGCGGTATTCGCGCTCTTCACTTCCTCTTTGTATGATTCATCCCTGGGGAGGGACTTGGCCCAAAGTCGCCTCGCGTAAATATTGGGAAGAGCTAGTCCAAAGAATGCAAGGTGAAGTGCGCTTTTGGCAAATCGGAATGGAAGGCCAACCTTCAATCCCTGGCTGCGAGAATTTCCTCTTCCTTTCAAAAAGCCCTGCAAATGCAAGAAAACTTTTTGCTCTCATGGACCTGGCAGACGCTTTCTTGGGTGTAAACTCGGGACCAATGCACGTAGCTCGGGCTCTGGGAATCCGATCACTGATTTTGACCGCACAGGGCTCGGTGAATAAGATTTTCGAAAACAGGAGAAAATACGCCTACTTTTTGAAAGGAAATAATGCGGGAGGCTTTCTCTATGAAGAGAACTTCCACCTGGAGACAGATTTACTGACCCACGATGACCTGATCCGTCGAAGTGAGGAATTTCTCTCTCGCCACCTTGTCAGCTAAACATCTGGAAAGAGGTTCCGCGGGACTGTGTTACGATTGTCTCATGACACAGAACCAAGAAGGACGTGCTTTAAGAGATAAGCTCATCGCATCTGGTTTTTACGCTGAGAAGCAATTGCATTCCAAATTCGCGGTATTGTCTTGGAGTCATTCAAAAAGGTTTGAGGTTGCTAGAGAGATGCTAATTCCCTATGCGTCGGGAAGCCTCTTAGACTATGGCTGCGGCGATGGAACATTAATTGCTGGAAATTTAGACCTCTTTCCGAAAGCCACGGGTCTTGATCCTGATCCGAAAACGATCTCAAATCTTCGGGAAAGATTTGCTGAAATCCCAAATGTAAATTTTATTGAAAAGCTGACCGACGAAGGCCCCTTTGACGTGATCTGCTGTCTTGAAGTCTTTGAACACTGCTTACCAGAAACGCAGAAAAGAATCTTGAGAGACTTAGCGGACAACACCAAAAGAAATGGCCACGTGCTGATCAGTGTTCCCATCGAGGTGGGAATTCCGCTCCTTATTAAACAGCTTGGAAGACATGCTGCATCGTTTTTGAAAATTAAACACTACCAGTACATGGAAACTTATTCATTTTGGATGTTTCTACGAGCACTGTTTGCAACTCGCAACACCGTCTTTGAAAGAACCGTTTATGCTGGAGGCCAGATCGGGCACAAAGGCTTCAACTGGCGATCTTTTCAAAAATTGGTGGAAGAGCACTTTAAGATTTCCAAAATTAAATTTTCACCGCTGCACTTCTTGGGAGCCCAGTTTTGCAGCCAAGTCTTCTTTCTTTGCGAAGGAAAAAAAAATTAAGTCGGACGAAAGGTGACCAGCCTGGGGGCAAAGCGCGCCCGAATTTTTTTAATGCACTGAATCTATTTTTTGAAATTTTTCCTAAGCTAAAATAAAACTAAACATTTCAAATAGATAGAAATGCATCCCGATATTCGGGAACGGCACGAAACTTGGAAACAGCTCACCAGAATCACTCAGTTTTTAAACGTAGAGCAAAAGGGGCATCCATGATGAAGTGGGCAAAGAAGAAAACAACAAAGAAAAAAAGCAGACGACCTCCATTAGGTCTAACCTCGTTTCTATTTTTATCAACAGCAGCAGTGAGCTACGCGGGCCAAGTGAGAATTACTTCGGTCGATGAAGTTCCTGCTACAGAACATGTCACAACAGTCATCGTCAAACCCGGTCAGAGCCTAATCCTCACCGCAGACATTCTTGACGAAGCCAACGGGTTTCAGCCGACCCATACAGCACAATCTGAATTTATTTGGTCTGCAAACAATCGTGACGCCAACCAGTGCAATGCAGCGGCACCAGCAGACTGCTCCGGCACTGATTTCTCGTTTGGCGAGAAAGGGTTGACTTACACGGCGCCGCTCGACATGGGGCAAGATATCGCCGTCTCTGTCACTAGTCAGAATCCTGCTTCATTGAATGCCAAAGGGCACCCGACCCTGGATGCAATTGTTTTACACAATGCCGATTTCGTAGCGCCAACACCACCGGATCAGCCCCCCGGAAACAATCCTCCGGCTGACCCTCCTGGCAATAACCCTCCGCCTTCGAACCCTCCGGGGGAACCGCCTGTTGGACCCCCCTCGAATCCTCCTGGCGACGTTCCACTGCCCGACGATCCAACTCCACCGGGCGAGCCACCTGTGGCGAATCCGCCGGTGATTCAACCTCCCACACAGCCGCCCGTGGTGCATCCACCTATGCGACCGCCTGTGTTTCATCCGCCTATGAGACCACCTGTGGTGCACCCACCTATGCGACCACCTGTGTTTCATCCACCTGTAGTGCGTCCTCCTATGCGACCACCAGTCGTGAATCCACCTGTTGTGCGTCCGCCCGTGCAACCACCTGTCGTGAATCCGCCTGTTGTGCGTCCGCCGGTGCGACCACCTGTCGTGAATCCACCTGTGGTGCGTCCGCCGGTGCTACCACCGGTCGTGAATCCACCTATTGTTCGTCCGCCCGTGCAACCACCAGTCGTGAGTCCACCTGTTGTGCGTCCGCCGGTGCGACCACCTGTCGTGAACCCGCCTGTGGTCCATCCTCCCGCTCATCCACCGGGTCACGGGCCGGGTCATGGACCTGGCCCCAGGCCTCGGCCAAGACCTCATCTTGATGGCGCCTCATTGAGTCAATAGGACTTATAGCGTTAGCACTCTAGAACTAGACTCTCGGGTCCAAAAGGCCCGGGAGTTTATTTTTGATTCATTAATCCAAATCGAAACCCAACCAACCCCTGAAAGGCCCGCCACTTAGTCGAACCAGAATCGCTCGGCGGACTGTTGATGTCACATGTGACATCAACAGTCCGCCGAGCGATTCTGGTTCGACTA
>JACPOE010000062.1 GCA_016185105.1 Bdellovibrio sp. | reverse complement strand
TGGCTTCATTGGGGAGGAAAATCCATTTCTGATCAAATCAAAACAGGAATGGCCCATGCCGAAAAAAATCCATGGGTATCGGATGCACGGGATTGGGCCAGCTCAGTCACTGAAGATGTAAAAACAGGACTCTTAAAAAAAAACAGCACTCGAGAAAACCGCCTGCAAGTCGAGGAAGTGACGGGTTCTGAAAGACAAAAGCTTCGTGCGCTAATAAAAGAGTTGAACGGAAAGACAGATTAAACGAAGACTCCCATCATGAACCAAAAGCAGTTAAAGTATCGTAAGAGAAAAGTCTTCTTAGCCCTAGTGCTTTGCCTCTTACTTGGGTTTGCTTTTCGCAAGCTCTACCTGACCTCCCAAGTCTGGAGCAGTGACTTAGAAGTATTCTGGAGGGCGGCTACTGCCTTTTGGAATGGGCGAGACCCTTACTTACCTCTAGGAGAGGAAAAAGGGTTTGTATTTAAATACCATCCCACACTCCTCGTTTTTTTCCTGCCCCTAACGTTAATGACACTGTCAGTTTGCAAAGCAGTTTGGCTTGGAGTAGAAGTTCTTTCGATCGCTTATTGCTTCAAGTGGCTTAAAAGGAGCGGAATCTCAATCCCGACGCTAGTTTTGGTGACTGGCTTGTTTTGGTTTCTCTGGTTTGAACATATCAAGTACGGCCAAATTATGGCACCCCTTTTGGCCTTTACACTATACGCTGGCACTCCTACCAAGCAGAGGGCTGCTTGGAAGGTTTCATTTATGATCTACCTTCTGAGCTCAAAAGTGTTTACCCTTTTTGCTTTGCTGGGAAATCTAAGAAAACTCCTGACCCGCGAAATTCTTTTAGGTCTAGTCGCAGTTACGTTCGGACTGCATCTCGTAGTTTCAATCATCTTTGCAAAAAATGGAATCCATCTCGGAACGGGATTCCATACCCTGTATCAAAGCTGGATCGATAACGCGTTTCACAACGCACGAGACCTGGGCCTTGGGAACGTTCGAGGCGCAGTCAATCATGGATTCACAGCCCTTGTTCTCAGGAATCTCGATCCTCAAGGAGTTCATCCAGAATGGGACGCTCCGGTTGCTATTGCTCTACTCACGGTTTTAGGAGCGCTGTGGTGGAGGGTTTCGCGGCAATTTCGTTTTGAGAGAAAATGGTCCGGATGGCTTGCTCTTTCAGCGGTTTGCCATCCCTTGGCTTGGTCGCATTCCTTTGTCTTCGTGTATCCGATGGCCTGCTATTCCGTGCACTGTGCTTTTCATTCATTTCCAAGAGAGAGGTACGCTAAACGAGCGGTGCTCACACTGATCAGCCTTTTAGGAATAGCAATGATGGGCCTTTGGGTCCCCCAGACTGTCGGGCTCGATCGTGCAATCACTCTTGAGCTTCTTGGACTCAAGGCCTGGGGCGCCTTTCTTTGCGCAGTAGCTTTAGCTCTAGCTTGAGACTCGTTTAAAAAAAAGCCTGGCTTCATCTCTGAAGCCAGGCCATCAGCAAAATACGACTCAGCAAAGAGTTACTTTACTGTATCTTTGAATTCGCGACCCGGACGGAATTTCGGTACCGTCATTGCTGGAATCTTAATTTCCTTGCCAGTCTGAGGGTTGCGACCGATACGAGCTTTTCTCTTTGTCTTGGTGAAAGTGCCGAAGCCAATCAAGGTGACATCTTCGCCTTTTTTCACACTTTTCTTAATGGTGTCCAAAGCAGTGTTTAGAACGGACTCAGCGTCCACTTTTGTAAGCTTGGTATTTTTTGCCACTGCTTCAATCAATTGAGCCTTATTCATTTGTCTCTCCTTAACATGTTGATAACGATCGGTATCGGATCAATGACCTGCCCCAGAACTACGTCTCTGGGATTCCCCCCTCGAGGTCTCTTAGTGACAAGCCTAATCTGGAAGAAGATGATGTCCAAATCCCCTTCCCCTGTCAACGATCGTTTTTTAAAAAATTCTACTTTTCGCGAATAATTTGAAGCGTCTGAATTCGAACTTCCTCGAGGGGCCGCTCGTTCCTATCGGTACGAGAGTCTCCAATCGCTTTCAAAACCTCCAGGCCCTTCACCAGGTAACCAAAAACGGAATGAGCATCGTCTAGGTTGTATGCGCCGTCTGTCAAAGTAATGAAAAACTGGCTTCCATTTGTATTGGGGCCAGCATTCGCCATCGAAAGGGTTCCTACTTTGTTGTGTCGCAGCGATTTATGGAATTCATCTTTAAACTGATAACCCGGTCCCCCAAAACCGCTTGCAGTGGGATCCCCACCCTGAATGACAAACCCTTTCACGATTCGATGAAAAATCGTGCCGTCGTAAAAAGGTCGAGTCATTTTCTTTCCTGATGCCGGATCAGTAAATTCCTTTCGGCCAGTAGCTAGACCCACAAAATTCTCGACCGTGACGGGAGCTTTTTCCTCCTCAAGCTTACAAATCATTTCGCCCCTATTTGTTGAAATCAGGGCATAAAGACCGGGGCCAAAACCTAGACTCTTTTCGATAATCTCGCTCATAAGTAAATCCTCTCTATTTTTTTGAGGGACCTTACCTTGATTTGAACTTGAGCTAGAAGTGAAATCCGATACCCGCTGCGCCAAAAATGTTTAAATTATTAAAATCCAAGGTCGTCAGAGACCCAATCTCTGTGTACCCGGCCAAATGGGGGCCGGTATAATTCGTAAATGGAAATCGGAGTGCGAAACTCAAGCCAGTATAGAACGCTTGGCTTTGAGCACCAAAACCTCCACGAAAGCGAAATTCAGGTTCGACTAGACTCGAGGAGGTATAAAGCCTCAGAACAATGCTTGCGCCAATAACAGCATCATTGCTGAGCACAGTAAAAAACGGCCCTGCGGCCAAAAAACGACGCAAGTAACCGTGAGCTTCGAATGGGATGCAAAAGCTCAGCTCGGTCTCACCACCCCATTGTAAGTTGGAAACAGGAAAGATCCCCCCTCCCAGAATCATGGCCCGAATAGCCATTGTCCAAGCGGTGTCTTCATCGTCAATCCTCTCATCAGAAGTGCTTACACCCTGGCCTCTCAGATCTCGCTCCATCTCCGTGGTACGGAACCCTTCAACTTCGGCGTACCCATACTTGCCGGGTTCAACCAAAACCTTGAACCAATACACCCCAAAATCATCGGGAGTTTTTCGGAAACTCACTAGAACGACTTTTCCCTTCGTCAAATTCACAATCAAGGGAGACTTTGAAGTTGGAGCTTCATGGACCTCCAGGGATTCAACAATCACAGTCGCCTTTTGTCCAGCATTAGCGTCGGGTTGAAATCCTAAAACAATACCGAAAAATAAAATTCCGAGTATGATTTTCATTCTATTTCGATTTACTTTTTAGCTGTCGAATCAGCGCAAGCAAAACCTTTCGATTCGAATCAAACTTTACTTTTTCAAGTGCGACCTCGGGGGAAACCCATTCGTATTCAGTATGCTCATGAGCATCGAGTTTAATTTTTTTCGGAGCCTTCACCTCTAGCGAAAACGCGGTCTCCTCGATGAAATCTCCCCACCGACTTTCGAACTGAAATTTTCCCTCAGGTTCTTCAATAGGTACAACCGGGAAGGAGAACGAAAGGCCTGTCTCTTCCTGGGCCTCTCGCAAGGCTGCGCTGGCCAAGGACTCACCCTTTTCAACCGAGCCAGTCACCGGCTGCCAAAATGAGCCTCGGTCCGGCTGAGTCTGTAGAATCAGGATCTGAGGCCTTGGCTCAGATGAATAGATCCAAACTTGAACTTTGAGCTTCGGGCTTCGCCCCTTCGGCTGGGTCACTGGGTTACCTCGTTTCCCATCACGGTAGGGGAATTTCCTTAGGGGATCAACGGTTTTTGAAACCTGCCCCTATCTCTATCCTTGCCAGACTATTTTCGACCGTTATTATTATGAGAAACTTTGCTCCAACCACAGGAACTCTACTATTGCCTAAGGCCGATACCCTCAAGTACAAGAGGGGTACGCCGACGTAGCTCAGTTGGTAGAGCAACGCTTTCGTAAAGCGTAGGTCACCGGTTCAAGTCCGGTCGTCGGCTCCAAATAGCCTCTTCCTTGGCGCAAACTCATTCTCGCGCAAAAACGACCGCTGGAGTAATCCCCGCCATCTCAAAAGCCGCCCTAAAAAGTCTAACCGCGCCAGCACCTAACTTTTTTGAGTGTCCGCCTTTTGCGCCATGCGGACGCCAAGAGTGAGAAATCCCTCCAGGCACAATCACAGTGCAATGAGATGTTCCCCGTTGGACAATGGTACCCCCCACCCTTTTCACCAGTTTATAGATCTCCTCAAAGGTGAGAGTCCCGTCATTGTTTTCGTCGTCAAAAAATTGAAGAAGGAGTTGTTCATATTTTCTATGAGAGAAAGCCTCCTTTAATTCTTTGATGTCGCTTCGTTCCTTTTCTTTTTCAGGGGCTCTTAGCTTCTTGAAATAGTGGTGCCTAATAATTTCTACGTCTCCGACTTCTTCCTCATAAGAAGGTTCCGCAGCCATGATTTCGTTTTCGATGGGTCGCTGCTCTAAGACCGGCTCAGGGACACTAGGATCAGGCGAATTTGATTGAACTTCCGTGAAATCCAAGGTGCGATCGGTAGAGGCATCAGGCAAATGAGCAATAGGTTTCGGTTTTTCCTGATTTAGGCTCAACCCCATTTTTCCCTTCCGAGTTTTTTTCCGCGACTCTGCCCGTAAACGCTTTTCCTCTTCCTTTTTAAGCCTCGAGATTTCTAAAGTACATTTCTCAGCCTCTAACAAACTTTTCAAAAATTCGGCCATGAAAGGATAGCTCTTTAGGGTAAAAATGGCTGAGTTAAAATCCGCAAGCTGAGCTACTCGCTCTTCAAACTTCTGCCTAGCTTCAGGGAGTATCAGTTTTTCCATGGCAGACCGAACCTGAGCCTCCATCTTGATTCCCTCTGCTCTCAAGTTCATCAAGCGGTTGTATAAGAGGCTCATCTTGTTAATAGTGGGCCTCAGCTTTTGAAGTCTTGAAACCAGCTCCTCCGGAACCCCTCTAGCGTTAAGAGTAACGCCGTCCAAGAAGGCCGCAGTCTTTTGGATCGTCACCATTTGTGCTTGAAGATAAGGAGTGTGCACAACATACGAGTCGGAATCTACCCTATCTGCTCGATACTCTTTAAGGCAGCGCATGAAGCCCCCAGTCTCCGGGGCCAAAATCATTAAAAGCTGCCGTAAAAACAGAGCATCAGAATACCCATTCTCCAACCTTCTTGCATCACGGGCTGGGTTTTTTCGATCACGCAGCCATTTCAGATTCTGTAAATCCTCCCAGACTTTCAGATAGAGTCTTGCGACCTGGAATTGAGCTAAGGTCTCATCGCTTGGAGGTGTAACCTCTGCGGCTTCTGCTAGAATGGCATCGAGTTTCGTTTCATAGGGGTTAGGAACACCCTCAAACAAACCAGTCAGCCATGATTGATATTTCCGAATATCTTTTGTTTGGCTCTCCGCAAAATCTTTCAGATAATACCGTCGAACCTCTAATCCCTCCGAACTAATGTAGAGATAAGTGGGGATTCCCTGCGGATCAAAGTTTTTAAAAACTAATCCCCCACTCAGATCAGACAGGACTAAATACTTCTCATCCTGATCCTCCCTGGATATAGGATCTGCAGAAAAATAGTCACGAAGGCCTTCCCGATATTTAATTCTGGACTGAATCAAAGCTTTAGCTAGCTGCAAGGCATCCGACGGAGATGCGACCGCCTCCTGGCAATTTAATACAAGACTAACAACCAACATGGAGACGAGCAGAGTAAACTTATTAAACATAAATGTTTTTTAAATATATTACATTATTAATAAAGTCAATTATCAGCACTTCGAGTTTCTGAAGAGTCGCGTCTTCAATCTAATTATATTAATTAAGTTTAGTATTTTCAGAACCAGGGGCTAAACATTCCAAATTTGGGAGATCAGTGCTAGAAGATCAATCCCATGTCAAAGAGCAATTGTCTTTCCTGTCTTAAACCCAAAGCCTCGCTGGCTTGTGAAGTCTGCCAACAGCCTGTTTGCAAAGACTGTGTGGAATTCTTAGATGCGGCTACTTTCTCCTTTTTAAAGACTGTACCCCCGGAATTAGCGCACACCTATTACTGCGGACCTTGTTATACCGCCAAGGTAGCTGCGCCGCTGGAGACCTACCTTTCGACGCTAGAAAACGCTCGTAGCGTCTATGTGTTTTTCAAGACTCAAAGAAAGGCAGTCCCATTGATTCGTAAGTCGAAAGAAGTCGTTCGTGTCGATCAATGCGACGACCGCGATGAACTTGTACTGCGCCTTGCCTTCTTTGCTGCTGAGAAGGGATATAACGCCATTGTCGATACCGACCTGGTTGCAACGAAGGTTCGAAATCATGCCCACCACACTTCGACATGGAGAGGCACAGCGGTACCTGCCCAAGTGGATGGAGTTAAGGTCGACCGAATGAGTGAAAAATAAGCGCTAAACAGCCGGACGTAAGCGAAAGAGATGTTTGATTGTGGCGCTGTACTCCTTTGAAAAAAAGGCCAAATAGATTTCTAGGATACCCAAGACAATCGCCAAGGGTACGCCTTGCGGCATGATGAAAGAATGAACCAAAAAAATATTGAGAATGATCGGTGCCAAGACCACCAAGGCCAGGGGCACAAAAAAACCGCTTAAAAGCAAAAGACCACAAATGGTTTCGGTGCCTTTGAGTAAATACAGGAAATAGTGGGTAGCCACCATGCCCTTGAAGAATTCCCCAATTGGACCTTCCATAGGAGGGGGAGTTCCCATAAAGAAGAAGGAAATTCCTGCTCCAAAGAAAATAAGCCCCAAGAGCAGCCGTGCGATCAGTGTTATTTTTTTCATCGAGTCCTCCGAGAATATTTTCTCAATTATCCACCCTCTTAGTCAGGTGACTATTCATCATGCCGATCTAGGAGCCGGAGTCTTGCATCGCATTTACCACTAAAAAGGTGTTTGTCCGCTCTTTGAGTAGGCGCTTGCTCGAACATCCTTCTAAGCCCTGGGACATTCAACCTAACCAACTCTTGAACCTGGGACAGATCAGGCGCATGCGTGTATCCAAGCTCAAAAAGAATTGACCAGACTCCGTGTTTCCAAAAAGCGTAGTCCTCGTAGGTTCCACTTGCGGGATAGATGACTTCAGTTGAGTTTCCTACTTGGTAACCACTCTCAACAGCAGCGCTTTGGGTGAGTTGCTTAAAAAGATCATCATACGGAGTAGAGAGATCATGAGAAGGAATCCCCCACGGATAAACAACGGCTGGATAGTATGTATGAAGCGTTGCTGAAGTGACAATCTGTTTTGTATCAATAAAAGCAGCAAGGGCAGCCGTGTCCTTCAATAAGTGTGGACCTTCTGTCCCACACGGCCCCGGATAGTCTCGGTTTGGATCATGATCGAAGCTCTGCCCCTTGGCGGCTTCTCTTCGATATTTTCTGTCGTAGCCTGCAATATTCAAGACAGGAACCACGTAAACAGTTTGTCCACGAATTGGATCTTGGGAAATAGATGCGGCGAATGCCCGTGCAACCTCAGTGGAACCGTATTCATTGCCATGATGAGTGGCGACTACAAGATTATGAACAGGACCGGTTCCAATTTCTAGACCCTCAATGGGCAGACCACTATCAGACTCTCCTAAGGTAAATAGCCGCGTCGTTTGGGGATGCTCTTGTACGAGTCGCTGCATAAAGGCCCTGACGTCCTTGTATGTTGCAGCCGATGGATTACGTGAGAGGGCGTTTTCTTCTGGTATTCGGTGCGAAGCAAATGCACTGAGTCCAGAGGTTATAAAGATCAATGAAAGAAGAAGCGGGAAAGAACGATAGAGATTTATTGCTGACATCGGTTGCTGACCCTTTTTACAAGTTTTTGAATTAAAACCTATTAAATAAGTATAAGCACCGATTGCTGTTCCAGGCTACGAATTTTCTAAATATGTTTACTACAAAAAAAAACCTCGACTATTCTTATAGAAAGAATTAGCCGAGGTATCGGAAAAATCAGTTTCCTCTTACGACTGCACAAGCAGAACCGTAGACACCGATAATATTGGTGTATTCCATATCTACAGAAGATACGGAGGTAATATTTCCTTCTCTTTTCGCTGCATCAACGGAAGCGTCTCCGAGGGCGATAAAGCCAAGAATGTTCTTTGAACACGCACGGCCAGTTTTGTTACCGGTCTCTTTAGACGTGACCAGCAAGGCATCCTTATGATCAGAAATCCAAGCATAGCCGGTGGGGGAATACGCACCTGTGGTGGCGCAGCCCGAAGCCAAAATAGAAATCCCAGCAAAAAATGACAAAACTAGACTTTTTTTCATATTAATCTCCTTTTAGAGTTTCTGGATCGTATAACGCACCTATCCACTGGATCAAGCGCTCTTTTAACCTTTCAGCGAACTAAGATCTAGCGAACTACTTGACCTACAACATTCGAGATCAGAATTTTTAATACCCCTATCGAAAGCATTCATTTTTCCTACTCTCAAGGACGC
>JACPOE010000061.1 GCA_016185105.1 Bdellovibrio sp. | reverse complement strand
GGTGAAGTCTAACTCCGTACCAGATAAATAAAGATAGCTCTTTGGATCGACGATGACTTTCACGCCTTCTTTTTCGAAGACTTTGTCACTGCCGGCAGGAGGCTGATTATCAAAACCGAGCTTATAGCTCATGCCAGAGCATCCGCCTCCGACGACTTGAACTCGAAGATTCGAGTGGGTGGCCGTAGGATCGGTCGTTTGAATCCTTTTGATCTCTTGAACCGCTTTTGCAGTAATCGCAATGCCCGAAATCGGGAGCGAGTTTGGCTCTGACGAAGCAGGTGCCGCAGACGACGCTGCAGCGTGATCGTGGTTATGCGCTTCCATTAGTTAATCTCCTTATCGTTTAACGGGGAGGGCTTGGTCTGGCCGGCCTTATCCAAGTAGTTATGGATTGCCGCTTTGATGGCGTCCTCTGCCAAAACGGAACAATGGATCTTAATCGGAGGAAGCGAAAGCTCCTGCACGATATCCGTATTTTTAATCTCAAGGGCTTGATCCAATGTTTTGCCTTTGATCCACTCGGTAGCGAGTGACGAACTTGCGATCGCGCTTCCGCAACCAAAAGTCTTGAACTTGGCATCCGTGATGACCTGGGTCTTCTCATCGATCTCGATTTGAAGTTTCATCACGTCACCACACTCAGGAGCTCCGACGAGCCCAGTTCCGACGTTAGCTTTCGATTTATCGAGAGAGCCCACGTTCCTTGGATTTTCATAGTGATCAACGACTTTATTTGTGTACGCCATATTGTTGCTCCTTAATGACTTTACTGAATCACTCAGTGATGTCCCGTCCATTGAACAGACTTTAAATCAATGCCTTCTTTTGCCATTTCGTAAAGGGGTGAGAGCTCTCTCAACTTCCGAACGGCACTGACTACTTTTTCAATCGCAAAATCGATCTCTTCTTCGGTGCTGAAACGACCGACGCTAAAGCGAATGCTCGTGTGAGCCAAGTCTTCTCCGACGCCAATGGCTTTCAAAACGTAGGACGGCTCTAAGCTCGCCGAAGTGCAAGCCGATCCGCTTGAAACAGCCAATTCTTTCATTCCCATCATGAGGGATTCGCCTTCGACGTAGGCAAAACTCACGTTTAAGTTATTCGGCAGTCTTTCGGTCGGGTGACCGTTCAAAAAAATCTCGTCTAACTGAGAAGACAAGCCCTTCCAGAGACGGTCACGAAGCGCTCTCAATTTTTCAGGCTCACTTGCCATGTTGCGTTTTGCGATTTCAGCGGCCTTACCAAAGCCCACAATTCCAGGAACGTTCAAAGTACCCGAACGCATTCCGCGCTCATGGCCTCCGCCGTGAATGATTGGAGCAAGACGAACGCGTGGATTTTTACGTCTCACGTAAAGAGCGCCAACTCCTTTAGGACCGTAGATTTTATGAGCAGTCAGCGAAAGCAAATCGATACCCATCGATTGAACGTCGATCGGAGTCTTGCCAATGGCCTGCACAGCGTCTGTGTGAAATAAAACTCCTTTGGATTTGCAAAGGGCTCCGATTTCAGAAAGGCGATTGATGGTGCCGATTTCGTTATTGGCCGCCATGATTGAAACCAAGATTGTGTCAGGGCGCATGACTTTCGCCACAGCTTCAGAGGACACTTGGCCATATTGATCGACTTCAGCGTAGCTGATCTCAAATCCTTTCTTCTCAAGATACTGGCAAGTATCCAAAATCGCTTTGTGCTCTATTGGGCTCGTAATGATGTGCTTGCCTTTAGAACCGTACATTTCGGCCGCACCTAAAAGAGCCGTATTATTGCTCTCGGTGGCGCCGCTGGTAAAAATGATTTCTTTGTCTGTTGCACCAATGAGGGATGCGATCTGACCCCGTGCTTTTTCGACGGCAGCTTCAGCAGTCCAACCAAACTCGTGGTTGCGGCTTGCTGCGTTTCCGAAGACATCAGTGAAAAAAGGAAGCATCGTTTGGATGACTTCGGGATCCACGGGAGTGGTCGAATGGTAATCGAGATAAATAGGGAATTTTAATTTCTTAGTCATACACTGCTCAATTCTGTTCTCACTTCTGGATGTGCTACGGCTTCTAATGCGAATGCCGTTTCTGCTCGGGTCAGCTCAGAAAGCTTGATCCCTTTTAAAAAAGTTTCGATTCTCGAATTCAAGCTCTGCATGATGTCCGTCATTTCGCACTTATTCTGGTACTCGCAGGCTTGAGTCTGAGTTCCCGAAGTACCCAAGGCACAATGAACGACGGAGATCGGGCCTTCCATCATTCCGATGAACTCTCCTAAGCTCACTTCTTCTAAATCTTTCGCTAAAACGTAGCCGCCTTTTGCGCCTTGCTCGGACTGAATCAATCCCGTGTCTTTTAAACGCTGCAGCGTT
>JACPOE010000060.1 GCA_016185105.1 Bdellovibrio sp. | reverse complement strand
GTGACAAGTTTTCCAAGCTGTCCTAGAGGGACCTGAGTGTTCGTGGGTGTCTGTACCAACATCCGGCTGAGTTTTTCAACATTGTCCCTCAGTTCTCTTGGGTACCTCAGATTGATGGTATATCGCTCTCTCCCTTCAACGGTCTGAGAGATCTCCATCCCTCCGATGGCCGTCTCAACGATCATTTGAGCGTCACCGACATTCAGTCCGTAACGCCCAAGTGCCTGTCGGTCTGGCTCAAAGTCGAGGTAGTATCCACCCCCAATTCGCTCCGCATAAACGCTCCTGGTACCCCGTACCTTTCGCAAAGTTCCTTCAAGCTGCTGACCAATCTCTTCGATCACTTTTATATCTTTTCCAAAAATTTTAATCCCTACAGGAGTTCGCACCCCTGTGGAGAGCATGTCGATTCTTCCGCGAATGGGTTTTGTCCATGCGCGATTTAGCCCTGGAACGGTAACTGCTTGGTCCAGTTCCGCAAAAAGCCCCTCATTCGTCAAACCTTTTCTCCAATGGTCGTGGGGTTTCAGACGAACGGTAAATTCAAACATCGAAAGAGGAGCTGGATCAGTTGCGGTCTCAGCGCGTCCCGCTTTTCCGTAAACGGATTCTACTTCGGGAATAGATTTTATGGCTTTTCCCTGGCGGGAGAGAATGTCTGTCGCCGCTGTTACTGAAATTCCTGGCACAGTGATAGGCATATAAAGAAGATCGCCCTCCCAAAGAGGAGGCATGAATTCTGATCCCAGACGCGTGAAGGCAAAGATGCAGAGGACAATCATTGCTGCGAGCCCACCCAAGACTGTCTTTGTGTGCCGCAAAGACCAGTACAACACTGGTTTGTAAATCGCTTGCAGCCATCGGTTTATAGGGTTTTCCTCTTCACTTCGAATTCGCCCTTTTAGGAAGTAAGCAATCAGTGGCGGTACTACTGTGATGGTCACGAGAGCAGAAGCGATCATCACGAAGGATTTTGAGTAGGCTAACGGGTGAAAGAGTTTTCCCTCTTGCGCTTGGAGCGCAAAGACGGGCAAGAAAGCCACGGCAATCACAAGCAGTGCGCTAAACAGCCCTGGGCCCAGCTCCTTACAGGCGCTGATTACAATTTCTTTTCGATCAACGACACCTTTGGCTTCGGCAATTTTCTTGTGTGTGTTTTCAACCAGGATGATACCGCCATCTACTACATCTCCAATCGCCAAAATAAATCCTCCGAGCGACATGATGTTGAGGCTGATGCCAAGGTGATAGAGTGGGATCATTGCAATCAAGATGGAAAGCCCAAGCGCGATGACGACCACGAGCGTACTTCGAACATGAAGAAGAAAAATGAACATCACGATCGTGACGAGCAAGACTTCCTCAATGAGATTGTCTCTCAACGTTGCCACTGCTTCTTTGACTAGATTTGATCGATCGTAGGTGATCTTGAGTTCGATCCCAGGTGGAAACGCACCTTTTACTTGCTCGAGTTTTTTCTTCACCGCCTCGATGACAAGAGAGACATCTTCGCCTTGTCGCATGATGACGATGCCTCCGACGGTATCACCCTTTCCATCTAGATCGCCGATGCCGCGGCGAATATTAGGCCCTACACTGACTCTTCCAATGTCGGCCACGCGAATTGGAGTTCCGCTTGGACTCACTCCAAGTGAGATCTCTTCTATTTCTTTCGGATCTTTAACGTATCCCAGGCCTCTGACATAATGCTCGCGTTCGGAAATCTCTATTGTGCGGCCACCCACATCCTTGTTGCTTGCGCGAACGGCGTTTATTATTTTTTCGATTGAGATTTTGAGATCCACAAGTTTATTAGGATCAACTTCGATTTGGTATTGTTTCTTATAGCCACCTACGGACGCGACCTCTGCTACACCTGGCACC
>JACPOE010000071.1:3909-24525 GCA_016185105.1 Bdellovibrio sp. | reverse complement strand
TCCCAACTCGAAAACTATCGAAGACTGAAATCCGCAGAAGCCCAGGTTGAGGGGTTGATTCGGCACTTTAATACCCGAAAAGAGATTCAAAGGACAAGGGAGACGGAACGAGAAGTTTCCAAGGCAATGCTCAGCGGTGAGTTTGGTAAGCTGAAAGGGAAGTTGCCCTATCCCGTGGATGGGTTTCGTTTGGTTGGAGGTTTTGGTAAGGCATTTGATGCGAAGTCAGGTCTTTATGTTTTCAAAAAGGGAATCGACCTAGCGACCCAATTTGGAGAAAATGTGAAAGCGATCTCACAAGGTAAGGTCGCCTTTGCTGGAGAGTTGCCAGGGTATGGTCAGGTTGTCCTCTTGGATCATGGTGACCACTTCTATTCGCTGTATGGTCATATGGGTAGAGTGGTGAAAAAAAACAATGATTCAGTGAAGAGGGGGGAGACGCTAGGCTTAACAGGTGACTCGACCACTCCACTTTATTTTGAAATTCGATCAAGAAACGTTGCGGTGAACCCATTGCAGTGGTTGCTCAATTAGATTAGCCTGGGGGTCTATGATTCAATTCGTAAAAAGAGTGTCGATATTTGCTGCGGTGTTGGTCGTCTCTGGATTTGGAATCGGAGTTGGCAAACGCCTAGGCTTTCAAGTGGCAGATCTTCAGTGGGCGCGAGCTGCAAGTTTACTAAGCTCTTCATCGTCTGCAGCCTCATCAACGGGGTCAAAATCGGAACGCTACGAAAATCTCGAACTCTTTGACCGGGTCTGGCATTTTGTTGAGGCAAACTATGTCGACGAGGTGAAGAACAAAACCTTGATTGAGGGCGCTATCAAAGGAATGCTCGAAACTCTCGATCCGCACTCTAACTTTCTTCCACCTGAATTGTATAAGGACATCGAGATCGATACCAAAGGGAAGTTTGGGGGACTTGGGATTGAAATTGGGATGAAGGATAATATTCTCACAATTCTTGCTCCGATCGAAGACACGCCTGCCTGGAAAGCCGGTCTGAAACCCATGGACCGAATTGTAAAAATTAACAATGAGAGCACTAAAGGGATGAATTTGGTCGAAGCGGTTTCAAAAATGAGGGGCAAGCCCAAGACTGACGTGACCCTTTCTATTTACCGAGATGGCTTTGAGAAGATCAAAGAAATCAAGATCACTCGCGACATCATTAAGATTCAATCTGTGAAATCTGAGACTCTGGAACCTCAATACGGCTACGTTCGGTTGACGACTTTTAATGAAAACGCATCTGGCGACATTAAAAAAGCGATTGAAGGGATGCAGAAAAAAGCCAAGCTTCGAGGCCTGGTTTTGGATTTGCGAAACAACCCTGGGGGACTCTTGGATCAAGCGGTGGAAGTGACCTCGCTCTTTATTGACGAAGGTGCCGTTGTTTCCACGATTGGCCGAAATCGAGATCAAAAAGATGTGAAGTATGCTCGTAAGGGGAATGCTTACAAAGATTTCCCGCTGGTGGTTTTGGTGAATTCAAGCACCGCATCAGCAGCTGAAATCGTGGCTGGTGCTCTACAGGACCACCATCGCGCTATCGTCATGGGACAGACCACTTTCGGAAAAGGCTCAGTTCAGACTGTGATTCCTCTTCCTCCAGATATGGGGCTGAAATTGACGATTGCTCGTTACTACACCCCCAGCGGCCGCAGCATTCAAGAAAAGGGTGTTCAGCCTGATATCACGCTAGAAGAATTTGATTCCAAGCTGCTCGCCCAGGCGAAAGTGAAGTATGAGGCCTTCCGTGAAAAGGACCTCAAGGGGCATATGGTGAATACAGATGAAGAAGCGCCCCCTAGCGCAAACAAGGACAAGGAATTTAAGAAGGAAGAGCTAGAAGCCTTGACGGGCCCTAAAAAGAAAAACAAGGACGACAAATCGACTAAGGACGAAGAAGAAATGATGCCCACCCGGATGAATCCGAAGGAAGACTATCAGGTGAAGCAGGCGTTGATTTCTCTTAAATCCTTCGATGTGTATAAGAAGAATTTGAGTGAACCCGTAAAGTTGGACTCGTCTAAGGACGAAGCAAAGCAGTAAGTTCTTTATGGATTTTTCTCTAAATTCAGGGACCCCCGAGGGAGTTTCATCGCGAACCTCTCGGGTGAATCCCGATGTTCCTCCTAGGCGTTTCACTGTATCGGAGCTGACTGCTCGAATTCGAGGAGTCCTAGAGCCATCTTTTGGGCTCGTTTGGGTGCAGGGTGAAATTTCTAACTACAAACCGGCTTCCTCTGGCCATGTTTATTTTTCTTTGAAAGATGGTGGCGCGAATATTTCCGCTGCCGTTTTTGGTTGGGGTGCGCGTCGGAGATCTTTTGATCTCAAAGATGGGTTGCAGGTGGCTTGCCGGGGTAAGATCACAGTTTACCCTCCGCGTGGAAGTTATCAGCTAGTGATCGATCACATCGAACCTTTGGGTGCTGGAGCGTTACAGGCTGCGTTCGAACGCTTAAAAGCCCAGCTCAGCGCTGAGGGGCTCTTTGATTCTCAGCGTAAAAGGCCCTTGCCTCGGTTTCCAAAAAGAATCGCCGTGATTACCTCTCCCACAGGAGCGGTCATTCAAGACATTTTGAATATTTTGAAAAGACGAGCCCCTCAAATTCAAGTTCTGGTGGTCCCAACTCTGGTTCAAGGCGAGGGTGCCGCCGATCAGATCCTACAAGGACTTGAGACGGTGAATCGACACTCTCTGGCTGAGCTAATTGTTGTTGCTCGGGGCGGGGGTAGCATGGAGGATCTTTGGAGCTTTAATCACGAGGCACTGGTTCGTGCCATAGCTAGCTCAAAGATTCCTGTCATTTCTGCGGTTGGTCACGAGGTGGATTTTACGCTCTCAGATTTTGCAGCGGATCTTAGGGCGCCAACTCCCTCAGCAGCTGCGGAGATTTTAAGCAGCCAATGGGTAGACGTGGCGTCGCGTCTAAAGGATGCGTATCACCGGCTTAATTTGGCCCATTCACGACAGGTCCTGTATCGTAAGAATTTGTTAACTCATATTGCTGCCCGCTTAGTCAGTCCACGCGACAAACTTCGCGAACAAGCCCAAAGGAATGACGAACTTTCACATCGACTGTTGAAAGCGATTGAGGCCCTCTTAGTGCGACGTCGGGCCGGGCTAGAACAGTGGGCTGGAAAGCTAGACGCTCTTTCTCCTTTGCGGGTTTTAGAGCGTGGGTATACTCTAGTGCGAGACCCGGAGCAGGATTCAGTAGTTGTAAGAAGTGCGAAACAGGTCAAACCAAAACAGGAGCTGGAAATCACTTTTTATGACGGCAAAAGAATGGTGCGTGCCACCTAGCTTTTTTCTTGGTGTACTAGTTGCGGTTCAAATTTCATTGCTGTCCAGCTGTTCCTACGCAAGCATTCAAAATCCGGCCGAGAAAACAGCCGAGCTGAAGCCTCCTCCTCTTTACGTGAAAGCCGAGCTATCCCCGCGCGAAGTGGTTCCTGGCAAGGTCACTCTTATTACAGTTGCCCTGATCGAGGATCCTATGCAGAGAGAGGTTAACGGTGAATTTCAGGGAATTGAGGTACCTTTTTTTCCGATGCCCGAGCAAGGAAGCGGAGTCTACGGAGCGCTGCTGGGTATTCCTTATGAGCAGAAACAGGGATTAGCCCGCGTTCGGGTTCGGGTCGCAGATGGAAAAAAATCTCCCGTAGAATTTGATCTCCCAGTTCAAATTTCTGAAGGACAGTATCCTTCCGAGAAGCTGAAGGTTGACTCTTCAAGAGTGTCACCGACGAAAAAGAAAGTATTGGCCAGAATCAAACGCGAGCAACTTGAAGTTGCTGAGCTTTACAAAAGGGTAACACGCAGACGGTACTGGAAGGGCCCTTTTAGTCTCCCTATTCAGAGCGCTGTAACCAGTTCCTTCGGGACACGCAGAGTTTTTAACGGGAGTTTAAAAAATTATCATCCGGGATTAGATCTCAAGGCTGCGATGAAGACCCCTGTTCGTGCTGCTGCAGGTGGTGAAGTCGTTCTCGCCAAGGATTTGTTTTACACAGGTAAGACCGTAATGGTGGATCACGGCTATGGGATTATTACTTTATACGCCCATCTTAGCCGGCTCAAAGTAAAGAAAGGCCAAACGATTCAAAGCAGAGACCTAGTCGGCTTGTCCGGCAACACGGGTCGCGTGAATGGTCCGCACTTGCACTGGCAGGCGGTCGTTCATAAAGTGAAGGTCGACCCCATAGGGCTCACCGAGGTCCTGCAATGAAGCTGAGGCCGTGGTCTTGGGGATCTCAAAGTAGAGTTTTCTTTTTTCTTCTGGCACTGTTTACTATTCCTGCGGCCTTTGCCTCTAGACTGGCCGTTGTAGATGTCGATCAGGTCGAGGTCTTCGAAGCGCCAAGAAGAGACGCAAAAGTAGTCGGGACCCTAAAGAAAAATACAGAGGTTTTGGCTAGCAATCATCCGACTGACAATTTTCATAAGATAAAAACGAAAGACGATCTCAAAGGTTGGGTTCTGGCCGACACACTTATCCTTCACGAAATTCCAGAGGGTGCTCCTGAACGAACCATGGCAAGTGACGACAAGTCTCCAGAGGTGACCAACGAAAGGGTTCATCACCACAAGGCCGAACCAAACTTTAAGGCCAAGGTTTTTGGGGGGGCAGATTTCTACAACGCAGCAGGAATTATTCGTAACTTTAATAACTTTACCCTGGGCTACGACTTTGGGGCAGAATTCCATTTCATTTTGAATCCCACGTTCTCGGTGGGTCTACGGGGCGAAAGTATTTTCAACTCGGCGAACCTAACTGATTCTACCAGCGGCAATGTTTTCAATGTTTCAATATCGAGTCTCCCGATTCTAGTCGGGTTAGAAGCGTCTTTGGTGGATGAAGATGGGTTTAGCATTCATCTGGGAGTCTTTGGTGGCTATGCTTTTTTGACTCAGGTGATATCGACAGCCGTTGCAACCTCTAGTGCTGGTACCTCCTCTTCCGGTGCCTTAACCGGTTTAGGTAAGCTTGATTTCCGGTTTCGAATCTTTAAGGTGCTAGGGGTTTTGATTGAGGGTGGATATCGTTTCTTGGAAACGCCGACTCTTGTTGCTCCCACAACCGGTGATGGTGCAGCGGTTTTTAACTCCACGTATACAATCAATTTAACGGGACCCTACGCAGGATTGGGACTAGGGGTTGTTTTCTAAATGAGGGCTTTCGGAGGATCCTACGCAAATTTGGGTAGCGGTCCTATTCTGGGGTGGCTCGTCGGCTTGTCTTTAGCTGCTGCCGCCTGTTCAGGTGTACCTAAGAAACCCTGCACTCAGGGCGGCCAGTCCGCGCGAAACCCAGCCGCTGGAGGGCCACCTTTTCGAGGGACCAAAACCTGTTATCAGCGTCAGAATGAGTCGGGTGAGTGGGTCAATGATGGAAAGTATTTTGAACGGCACTTGAATGAGAAATATGCAGTGACGGGCGAATACAAGATGGGAAAGAAGACTGGACGCTGGGTCGAATTCGATGAGAGCGGTAAAAAAATATCCGATCAGTATTTTGAAAATGGCAAAGAGGTTTCTGCCCCGTAAATTGCAGGGGCTATCTCAATCTAAGTTTTCGTTTATTTGGTTTCTTTTCTTTCAGGCGCTGTAACCTGGAATCGTTCGGTCTGATCAGGCCAACGTTTTAAGGCTTCTGTCGAGAGGTCTTGAGCACCGGCAATATCCAAAGTTTCGTTCATTCTCTTAATTAAAATAGAGTAGATGGGAGGCTCGTGAACGTCTTTAGCTAAGACCTCTTTACCCACTTCGATCACAGTTTTGGCATCCGAATTTAGATCTGTTACCGCAATTTTAGCTACAAAGTAATCTGCGCTTTCGCGAAAATTTGCCGGGAAAAACTGTAAAAAAAGCTCGGCCTCTTTTTTTAGCTGGTTTTCAGCCAGTACTAAAATGACCTCTTTGAGTATTCTCGGATTGCCCTGCGCAGTCTTCACTGCGTGCTGAAAGAGTTCCAAAGCTCTCGAACGGAAAGTCTTTTGCAAATAAAATTTCCCGCAAACTACCAAGGCCGCGCACACATATCGAATTAACTCTTCGCTCTTTTCTTCTACCGTTTCAAAAATCCGGAAGAGACGTTCCACGTCCTCATAAGTCTTGGTTTGAATAGCTAACTTTAGCATCGTAGCTAAAATCGGGGGTTCGAGAGGAAAGTAGCGGGAAAATCTCTTTAAAGTGGCGTAGGCTTCGGAGTATTCTTTTTGGCCAAGTAGAGCTTCATGAAGGCCTATTAAACACTTACAGTGAATCCGATTTGCCTTTAGTCCTAATTGAAAACGATTTTGAGCGGCCCTATAGTCCTTGCGGGCTAGCTCAATTTGGCCGAGATAAAAGTGAGCTAGAGCCGGCTGTGGGTTCTTTGTTTTCGCCGTTTCCAGAACTTGTTCCGCCGTTTTTAGGTCCCCTTGGGCAATTAATTGCTTCGCTTCTTCAATTAGTCTTTCGTATTCGTTGGGTTCAAAACGAGTCGAAGCTGCTTTGACAATGGTTTCTCTAAGAATACTCCCCGTAAAGGGTTTCAAAACGTACCCTTCGACCTCTTCCTCAGCTGCTCGGGCTACAGCTACTTGAGAGGTATTGGCTGTAACCAAAATAAAAATAGACTGTGCTGGCTCGTTAGACGAACTTCGATACATTTTAATCAGGTTCAAACCGCACTTTTTATCCAGGTCGTAGTCTGTCAAGATGATGCTGGGCTTCAATTTAGGGATATCCACCTTAGCAGAATCATAGGAGTCGCAGAGGTAAATCGATTTTTCAGCTACGCCCATTGAAGTCAGAAGAGAGCTGATAAATTGAAGCGCCCTTGGGTTGGTATCTACAACCATGAGCGCTTTATCGGAGACAAAAGACCTAAATCGGGATTCTAGAACCTCATTTTGGCTCAACCCGTGCCCCCTGCAGCATTTAGAAATGCGACAATTTCCTTTTGTCGATCATTGAAAATCTGTTTCAGTTTGTCCCAGGGATCCTCTGGGAATTGCACAAGCTTGATCATAATTTCATCCATATGGTCTTCGGGCCAGTTTTTTAAAGACTCCACTTTGGCCGTGCATCTGAACGAAAATTCTCCCACCGAGGAGCCTTTGCATATGACTTCGAGGGCTAGGGAATGTCCCACAGCGCAAGTCTTCTCTGGAACTTCAAGGGCAAAGCCTTTGTCCAACAACTGCTGGACACGGATTCGGTGTTCATCCGGAACGGAGGTGTGTGCGGTGGTGTTTTGTAGCCGGATGAAGACCTCAACGGAGACAGAATTCTTAGGCTCTAAGACGTCTTCGTTTGGGTCATCACCGGTAAGTGTCATAAATGAATCTGTCTTTTGTCTACGGCTAGTGCCGCCTCTTTAACTACTTCTGATAGTGTCGGGTGTGCATGGCAGGTCCTTGCAATGTCCTCAGCGCTCCCGCCAAACTCAATCACAGAAGTGCCTTCTGCGATCATATCGCTGGCCCAGGGGCCGACAATATGCATTCCCAGAAGTCGATCTGTTTTCTTATCAGATAAAATTTTGACGAAGCCTTCGGTCTCCTCCATCGCCTTCGCTCTTCCATTGGCGATAAAAGGAAAGTTACCAGCCTTGTATTCAATTCCTTTGGCTTGCAGTTCTTCTTCAGAGTAACCCACCGTCGCCACTTCTGGCCAAGTATAGATCACATTTGGAATTGCTTCATAATTCACATGGCCTTTTTGGCCAGCCATGTTTTCTACTGCGGCAATTCCCTCTTCCTCTGCTTTATGGGCTAGCATGGGGCCTGCCACAAGATCGCCCACGGCATAGATACCTGGGACAGGAGTCTGGTAGTGGCTGTCGGTTTCGACTCGGCCAGCTTTGTCCGTTTTCAGTCCAACGGCGTCTAGTCCTAGTCCTTCCGAGTAGGGGCGTCTGCCAGTAGCAACAAGAATCTTGTCACACTCGAGCTGAGATTTTTTTCCGGTAGCCAGGTCTTCCGTTTGAACGACCATCCACTGTCCGCTTCGGCTGGCTCCAAGACATTTGGTGGCTAACATGAATTCCATTCCTTGCTTGGCAAGGCTCTTATGCAGCTCGTTGCTGACCTGCTTGTCCAGAACAGAGCACACGCGATCTTGAAATTCCACAACGGTTACCTTGGCTCCAAGACGCATCCATACGGATCCTAGTTCAAGTCCGATAACGCCTCCGCCAATGACTACCAAGTGTTTCGGTACCTCAGAAAGTTCCAAAGCTTCAGTCGAACTCAGAACAGATTTGCCGTCGAATGGAAGGAAGGGAAGTGCGGTAGGTTCGCTTCCTGTTGCCAAAAGGATCTTCTTTGCCGTGTAGGTCGATTTTTTTCCTTCGTCATCAACCTCAATTGAAAAAGGAGAGGTTTTTCCTGGCAAAAGCTTCGCTTTTCCAAAAATTCCCTCAACCTTATTTTTCTTAAACAGCCCTGCGATCCCGTTGACCAGCTGTCTGACCACGGCTTCTTTTCGCTTCAGCATTTGGGCAAGGTCAAGCTGGACTTCACCAACCAGAATTCCATGCTTCGAAAGCTTTGTTTTGGCGTAGTGGTAGTGCTCACTTGAATCGAGAAGAGCTTTAGAGGGAATACAGCCTACATTTAGACAGGTTCCACCAAAAGTCTTCCGTTTTTCAACGCAAGCGACTTTCATTCCCAGCTGAGCCGCGCGAATCGCAGCAACATATCCAGCAGGGCCAGCACCGATAACAATCAAATCAAAGTTTTCGTTGGCCATGAGTTAAAACTCCAATCCGAGCTTTTCAGGATGTTCGAGATAATCTTTAAGAGTAACCAAAAACGTGACCGCGCCTTTTCCATCAATGATTCGGTGATCATAAGAAAGGGCAAGGTACATCATTGGCCGAATTTCAACTTTTCCTTGTACGGCCATTGGACGTTCTTGAATTTTGTGCATTCCAAGAATCCCGCTTTGTGGGGGGTTTAGAATCGGAGTGCTCAAAAGGGAGCCGTAAGTTCCCCCGTTAGAAATTGTGAACGTGCCACCGGACATTTCAGCAATCGAAAGCTTTCCGTCTCGTGCTTTCAAAGCCAGCTCGGAAATTTTCTTTTCGATTTCGACAAAGCCCATCTTTTCAGCACTGCGAACTACCGGAACCACAAGGCCACGGTCAGACCCTACCGCGATGCCGATATCACAATAGTCGTGATAGATAATGTCCCGGCCGTCAATTGAGGCATTCACTTCAGGGATCATTTTAAGAGCTTCGGTTGAGGCTCTGGTAAAAAAGGACATGAAGCTGAGAGGGACGCCGTGCTTGTTCTTGAATGCGTCCTTGTGCTTGGCTCTGAGTTCCATAATCGGACCCATATCCGCTTCGTTGAAAGTAGTAAGAATCGCGGCGGTATGTTGCGCTTGAACCAGGCGCTCTGCGATTCGGGCGCGCAAGTTGCTCATTGGGACTCTGCGATCACCTTCTCGCAGGGCGGCTGGAGTGGCAGGAGTTGTAGCTGCTCTTGGTGCCGATGAAGGTGCAGTCTGAGGGGCTGGAGCTGCCTGGCCATTGAAGCCTAAGACATCCCCTTTGGTAATTCTCCCATCTTTTCCTGTTCCTTGAATTTGTTTCGAATCCAAACCACTCTCTGCAAGTACCTTTCGGGCAGCAGGTCCCATCTGTGGGCTAGAAGAAGTTTGAGTAGGCGCTGCTGCCGGCTTGGCTGCCGCAGCGGGCGCTGGACCCGCGGCTGCTTTTGGAGCCTCAGCTCCGGCAGTGCCTTGAGCTGCATCATCGATCATCCCAATAATATCGCCGATAGGAACGCGTTCTCCTTCGGGCTTCAAAACAGTGAGAGCCCCAGAAAACTCTGCGACAATTTCAACTGTTGCTTTATCAGATTCAATCTCCAAAAGGAGATCGCCTGATTTAACTGCCTGACCATTTTTCTTAACCCATTTAAGAATACTTACTTCTGTAATGGATTCACCAACGCTGGGTGCGAGTACATTGTGTTTCATGAAAGAGCCTTTTCAATCAATTCTGCTTGTTCGTTTTCGTGTAATTTATGGGATCCCACTGCGGGTGCCGCGCAAACTTCACGGCCAACATATCGGATTGGTCTTCCACCGACTTTATCTTGAAACAGATCAAAGCCCCCACCCCAGGTGTTAAACACAAAGCTCCATGCTCCCATATTTCTGGGTTCTTCCTGAGCCCATACTAATTCAGCTTTTGGATAACGGCTCAAAATCTGAGCCAAAAGACCGGCAGGCCAAGGGTAGATTTGTTCCACTCTGACCACGGCGATACCGTTCTTTTTCTTCTCATCCCGTGCAGCAATGAGATCATAATAAACTTTACCTGAACATAAAATAACCTTTTTTACACTTGAAGCATCTTTTGCATTCGAGAAAGCTGGGTCATCCATTGCCTCCTGGAACGCTCCCGAGGTGAAGTCCTTGAGTTCCGAAACTGCTGCAGGGTACCGCAGCAACTTCTTGGGGGACATGATGACTAGCGGCTTTCTGAAGTCCCGTTTTAGCTGTCTTCGAAGAGCATGGAAGAGCTGAGCCGGAGTGGTCAGATTGCACACACTCATATTGTTTTTTCCACAAAGCTGTAGAAACCGTTCCAAACGGGCGCTTGAATGCTCTGGGCCTTGTCCTTCAAAACCATGAGGCAGGAGCAAAGTAAGCCCACTCATTCTCTGCCATTTAGATTCAGAAGAGGAGATGAACTGGTCGATAATCACTTGGGCGCCATTTGCAAAATCGCCGAACTGGGCTTCCCAAATCACTAATGTATTTGGATCGGCGATTGAATAACCATATTCGAAGCCCAGAACCCCGGATTCGGAAAGGTGGCTATTGTAAACTTCAAAGGGGGCTTGGTCTTCCGAAATATGGTTCAGCGGAAGGTAAGTCTGACCATTCTCAAAATCGTGGAGTTCGGAGTGTCTGTGGGTAAATGTACCTCGGCCTGCATCCTGACCCGAAACACGCACAGGGAAACCCTCGGCAACAATACTTCCAAAGGCGAGGGCTTCTCCGTTACCCCAATCAATTCCTTTTCCATCCTGGATTGCCTTAAGCCGTGCTTCGAAAAAGCGAGTCAACTTTGAATGAATATGAAAAGTCGAGGGAAGATGGTTGATCTTTTCTGCAATTTCTTTCAGTTTCTTTTCGTCTACGGATGTCTTAACCGTCTTGAAGAGTTCGTCTTCTTGAGGGCGGCGCAACGACTTCCACACTCCCTCGAAAACAGAAACAAAAGGAGTAGGGGATTCCGCCTTAGTTCTGGCCTGAGCTTCTGTTAAGCTTTGAGTGATGCTTTGAACAGACTCAGCCGCCTCTGCCGAGGAGACGACCCCATTGTCGGCTAACTTCTTGGCATAAACTTCGCGAGGAGAGGGGTGTCCTTTAATCTTTTTGTAAAGAAGGGGTTGGGTGAAGCTGGGTTCGTCACCTTCATTATGTCCATGTTTTCGATAGCAAACTAAATCAATAAAAACGTCTTTTTTGAACTTCTGGCGGTACTCTACACAGAGCCTAGAAACGTACCAGAGTGCTTCGGCATCATCACCGTTCACATGGAAGATTGGAACTTCCAGCATTTTGGCCAAGTCCGTCGAGTAGCTTGTGGAGCGACCGTGGTGCGGTGATGTCGTAAATCCCACCTGATTGTTAACAATGATGTGGAGGGTTCCACCGGTTCGATAACCTTCGAGCTGAGAAAGATTCAAAGTTTCATAGCAAACGCCCTGTCCAGCAAAGGCGGCATCTCCATGAATGGCGATTGGGATAACTTGGGATCGGTCTCGATCTTTTCTTTGAGCTTGTTTAGCTCTAGCAACGCCTTCAATCACTGGGTTAATGAACTCAAGGTGACTTGGATTCGACGCCAAAGAAAGGTGCACCTTGTTGCCATGACGAGTAGTTAAGTCAGAGGAATATCCTTTGTGATATTTTACATCGCCTTCGCCCATTGAGGTGTCTGTCTTGTAGGCACCTTCAAATTCAGTCAGAATATGTTCCGCTTTTTTCCCAAAGGTGTGTCTCAAAACATTGAGGCGTCCACGGTGGGCCATCCCAATCACAAATTCCTGAGCCCCCATCTGTGCGCCTGTTTCGATCATACAGTCGAGTGCAGGGATCATCCCTTAAGCACCTTAAATAGAAAATCGTTTTTGGGCTACATACCGAGTGTGCAAGAAACGTTCGAAAGTTTCGCTCTCGGTCAGTCTTTTTAGAATCAGCTTTTTGGTGTCTGAATCGAGTGATTTTTCACTCATTCCGTTTTCCAGCTTTGCTTGCAGCCAATTTCTTTCAGTAGGATTCTGGATATGAGTATATTCTACACCGACCGAACCACAGTAGGTTTCGCGAAGTCTGTTAAGAATATCACTGAGCTTGGCTGGACCTATGCCGATGAGATGTCCCGCCGAGAATGTTTTCGATAGGTCGGACGCGTTGAGTTCAAACCGTGAAAGTTCCAATAACGGATGAGATGCGGCGGCAGCGCTGAGAGGATCAGTGTTTGCAAGGAGCTGTCCTAACTCTCGATAGGCCATGATCAGCTCAGCGACTTTTGCTTCTGAGCTGAAGTTGCTGTTCCCATGACCAACACTCGTGCCATTCCTATCCGAAGTTGCCGCAGTTTGTGGGGCAGGAGCGGGAGCCGCAGTAGGGGTGCCTTTAGATTCGAGATCGGAACTCAGCTCCATCCCCTCAAAAAAATAACGCCAAGAGGAGTCTACTGAGTTGGGATCGTTCTGATACTGAATGAAGAGGTCTTCAATATAATCAACATTTGAACTTTTGAGATAGCTGAACTTTTCCAACGAACTACTCCTTTTTTACTATTGGCTTTGTTTGAAACAGTAGCACGGTTTATTTGAAAACGCATCAGGCAGCTTCTGCCTGCGTCCCCCAGGGGTCATGATCATCAAGGCTAGAAGGAGATTCCGCTAAATAATACCTGAAAGAAAATATCGCTTACTCCACCAAAATTTTGCTGAAATCCCTGGTGGTACTCGGCAGAAAAGGTCACAGGTAGGAAAAAAGTTCAGTAGAAAGTTGAAAACCGCCCCCCGACGCCACCAGGAGTAAGTCGCTTCGGGCATTCAGAACCCCTCCATCTGCAAATGCGACAGCGTATAAATTGTCAAAAAATGCCGGAAATGTGCCTAATCCTCTAAAAACTCGAACCAAGGGAATGCGAAGGTCCAGGGACGCTACCGCCGTTGAGCGAGTCGCAAAGGTGATCCCAGGGTAGCCTCTCATGGCTAAACCAGAAATCCCATTTCCAATAAAGGGATTGAGCACCTGGGTGACGTTGCGGCCCACCAAGTTGGCATTAGCCCCCACGTAATTTTGGGCGGATGTCGAAGACCAAATTCCTTTAATTGAGGGGTTAATTACGACATGGTCAAAAACCGGAAAGAAATGGGAATGCTGGAAGAATACTTTCGCGGAGGTATCCTGTGGCAGCAGATAGAATTGAGACCGCAAAGAGGAAGAAAATCCCCTTTCCGTGCCAACAGCTAGAGTAGATTTCTGAGTATTCGAATAACTGATGCCAGTTCCGAAAGAAAAAAGGTTCTCAGAGAAGCTATTTGGGGAACTGCCAAGTGAGGAAACTGTGTTGCCGTAATTAAAAAATCTTTGAAAATTAAGACTCACAAAGGGCGTCAATCCCGAAAAAGTCCAAAGAAAAGGATAGGATATCCTAGTTTCAGCCGAAAGAGTCCGAGAATAGACCGTGATTCCGCTGACATTTTGTAATCCCAGGGTCCAGTCCGTGGATACGGACACAGAGGGGCCAAAAGACCGATTCGAATACAAAGCCCAGGCATCGAAATTATTTAATGGGAAATTATAGATTGTGCCTAGACTGTAGCGGTGTCGGTCGATGGCATCGAAACCAAAAGTTTCAAATCCTAGAGCTATACCAGACGAAGATATTCCAGCAATAAAAGGGGACCAGAGTCTTGGGTAAATACTTGGAAATGGAGAATAATCGTATTCCTTATATTCAACCGAAGGCGGTCTTTTTTGATCCTTTGGATTTATTTCAGATTTTGCAGGGGCCGGGGGTGGGGAGAGCGTCACTTTCTCCGCTTCAACAGAGGCTGTGGGAGCAGGAAGGCGGACTAGGTTCCAACCTGCTGTAGAAAACAGGCTTGCATAGTAGTGGGTGGGGCTTGTTTCGCCAGGCGGAAAGGCCGGAAATCGAATCCCCGTCTCTACATTGCTGACCATGATCGCATTTCCAGATCCCTGGAGTCGAAACAGGTTATCCACACCGGTACGGTCCGAAATAAAATAGAGACTTCCATCCCCGCTCACGGTCGGGAACCGATTAAAAAAACCATCGGAATAAATTTTTGAAGCTCTCCTAGTTGCTATTTCAATCTGATAGAGGTCTTCCTTGGGTTCACCATTCTTGTGTAAGGAAAAGTAGACCCGCTGTCCATCTTTGGAAAAGCGTGGGGATGCGGCCCGATCGTAGCGAGCGGGCATGAAAAGTTTTTGGACTGATCCAACGGATAGATGACCCTTTTCACTAGTGAGTGGCAGGATTCCCAGGCCGGTTACTGAGCCCTCTGAAAGTGCAGCGACGACCCATTTTCCATCTGGAGAAATATCGGGGTCTTTGAGTCTGGCCTTTCGAGTAAGCCAATGACTTGAGTCGTTCTCGAGATTATAAGCCATTAAATCACTGTAATTGTAATATTGGCCGCTTTGTCGGAGAGCGCTGAAGATAACTGTCTTTGAGTCCGGCGTGAAAGCTAGCCCGACGCCACTGAGTTTATCTTCAAGACGAGTTTCCTCACCTGTTGCTAGGTCTAATTTGTACAGCCCTGGCCTCTGCCGAGTGGATGCCAGCGAATATGCAATGACCTTCCCATCAGGCGACACCCTCGGGCCGAGCGCCTGCTTGCTCAAAGAATGAGAGTTGGGAGTGAGGTTCTCAAAAGAAGTCACAGGAGCCGAGCGGATTCTCTCCAGATTGGACAAGGCTCTATTTTCCGTCTTTTTCAGCCAATCCTTCCACGTTTGGTACCAGGTGCGGCCGGCAACTGCTTTGAGTTGAGTATTGATAAATAAGGGTACCGAACTGCCGGAATATTTAGAAAGGTCTCCGAGAGTTTCTTCTGATCCGTTGGAGGCCTCGTTCATCAACTGGTAGCCAAACTGATAGCGAGTATCCCCACCGGGAAAGTAAGGATTATTCCCAGTGATTTTATCGAGGGTGACAAAGCGATCAGAGTCTAGCACTCCCTCCTGCACTGCTGCCCTCAGGACCATGTCGTAATAGGGGCTGCGTCCGCGGCCGAGCTGGGTGTGACGAGTCTCCATGTAGACGGCAAGCCCTTCAAGCATCCAGGGTGCCCAAGTACTGTTGGGTAATCCGACGTCACCAAAAACATAGCGCACGGCTTTCCAGAGTCCCCCTCGTGTGTCCATGTTCAGAAAATGAGTGTATTCGTGAAAAACTAGAAATCTTAACCAGTCATCATAGTAAGCAATAGAGTCCCAACTGTCGGGTGGCGTCGCCCATAGAATGATCCCAAATCGAGCTACCGCCGCAGTAGCCCCATTTGAAGAATCAGCATTATCCATCACTACGACCTGAGTTTTTGTTTCTGCTTCCCATTGAAAAAGGGTCGAAAGGGTGTGGTGAGCCTCTTCAAAGAGTTCGAGGCTTCGGACTGCTGTTTCTCTTAATTCAGAAGGAAAGGTGACGCGGAAATGAGCGCTCTCCAGAGTCTTCCAGTCCCAATATGGAGATCGGCCCAAGGGATCTGCATCTGGAAATGGGTTGTAGGCTAAGCTACTCAGAGCCGCTGGGTTAGATGTTCCAGCCTGTGAGCGGTCTAAAGCAGGAGCAGTGTTTGAAACCAAAAGCAGGGCCAGGGTGACAACGGCTGCATGTTTAAGATTCATAGGTGGAGATTTTTATAATACTGCCATTTTGAGGTTTCGTGTTTGTTTCCGTGGAGGTTTTAAAACCAATTTCCAGGCCTTCCTTGGCGTGAATTTTACGAATCACAGCCAGAGCCATGTATCGGTCACCCTCTTGGATTGAGCTTCCGACAAACCCCACTTCCACCGGTGGATTTGCTTGATTGAAAATGGCTTGACCTCTCGTTGGAGCCCTTCCCTCGCCAGAAATTAAACAAAGGCGGCGGGGGGGAGAGCCGAGAGAGATTATTTTTTCAATTACTTCTTGGCCGGGATAACATCCCTTATTAGGTGAAACTGCATCAGTCAGGCCAACTTCGACTGGCATGGTTTCCTGATCGATCTCGTGATCAATTCTCGGGCGGAGTGCTTGAATTCGCCAGCTTTCTACCAGAGATAAGTCTACTTTTGAGGCGTCGGAAAAGGTTTCTCCTAAAAACTGGTTTACTTTTTCCGGTGTTCCCCAGATTGAAATCCAAACTTTTCCATAGTCCAGTTTTCCGTGGTTGCAAAGACGAACAGACCCAGCGTGCGCCGAGGTCTCACCAGAGCCCTGCGGAAAATCGGCTGGAACCTCGTTCTCCGAATCAAAAAAGAGCCACCTGGTCTCAAAGGCTCCAGTTTTGGAAGTTTCGGTTAGCGTAAATTTTTCAGAAAATGTGTATTGATCGATAAACTGCAAAAGGGCTGCGTTCCAGGCTCCAGGTACCTCATCCGAAATGGTGGCTGCAGCGGAGGGATTCACAGTCTCGGGTTTTCCTGCATCAAATTCAAATCCATATTCGGTATCAGAGTATCGCCAGAGATAGAAAAAAGCGCGGATTTTACCCTGTGCGGAAAGAAAACATCCGGGGGCACCTCTGCCGACCGGAAGTGTCTTCAAATTGACCGTCGAAAGCCGATGAAGAAAGTCCTTGGCGTCGGTTTTGCCCGGTTCTTCTTGCATGGAAATCCAAGTCCATCGAATCGGGTCGTTAGGAGAAATGGAATCTGGACGGGTTTTGCTACTGGGGTCAAATAGATGGATCATAATGATTTTTTTCAACCTTTCTCACAAGTTCCTGATCCAAACAATAGGCTAACTCCGCCTGACTTTTCGTGTTATAGGTCCCGAACCCATTATGTTAAAGAAAACTCAATTTATAAAGGATCTAAAAGAAAAAGACTTTGTGGAGTCTCCCTTTCTCATCAAGTTTTGCTCGACGTCCATTGGAAAAAACGGAAAACCGTTTATGAATCTTATTCTGATGGATAAATCCGGGGAAGTTGAGGCTCGTATTTGGGACGATGTTCCCAATTATGTGGGCTTAGCTGTCAAAGACTCTATCGTTTGGGTAGACGGACGCTGCCAGTCCTATCAGGGGCGACGTCAGATTGTCATTAGTCGACTTCAAATTTTGAGAGAAGAGGAATTCGACCTTAAGGATTACCTCGCAGCGGGTACCTTGGATGCAGATGCACTCTATTTACAATTAGTTGAGTTTGTGAAGGGGATGACAGATCCCTACTATAAAGCACTTGCCGAAGCCGTTCTTTGCGAAGATTCGGAAATTGTTGGGAAACTAAAAAGGGCCCCAGCCGCCAAGTCTGTTCATCATGCCTACACGACGGGCTTGTTAGAGCATATGGTATCCATTTCTGGAATTCTGAACCTTTTGGCGAATCACTATGGAAAAATCTTGGACCGAGACCTTCTTCTTTTAGGAGGATTTTTTCATGACATCGGTAAAATCTGGGAGCTTTCTTACGATCGAGTTACCGACTATACAACCGAGGGAAAACTTGTAGGTCATCTGGTGATGGGCGTCGAGCTTGTGGATCGAAAGATCCGAGAATTAGAAGCTCAAACGGGTAGATTGCCGGGTCCGTTTCCTGTTGAAAAAAAGCTTTTGGTGAAACATCTGGTTTTGGCTCATCACGGGAGTTTAGAGTTTGGTTCACCTAAAGAACCGCATTGCCTTGAGGCCCTCATCGTTCATAAAGTCGACGATCTGGATTCTAAAGTGAATTCAATCTCGAAATTTATCGAGGCTGATTTAAATCCGGGTCGATGGACAGCTCTCCATAGAAATATGGAGCGCTTCTTTTACAAGCCAGATTGGGCGCTTCGAGACTCCCCGATAAATGGATCTGAGAATAAGGTCTAAAAAGTTTTCTTCGCTAAATTTTAAAAACTTTCTTAGCGTTCTCTGTAGTGATTCTCGCGATTTCGCTCTCGCTCACCTTTTTGATCTCCG
The DNA here is from genome assembly GCA_016185105.1 of Bdellovibrio sp. Lineage (GTDB taxonomy): Bacteria > Bdellovibrionota > UBA1018 > UBA1018 > UBA1018 > JACPOE01. The sequence continues at coordinate 6,347 of JACPOE010000071.1, read as the reverse complement.
CAAGTTTTTTTGCAGTATGCACAACCATAGATGGCTCACACTTTTTACCCCGAAAAGGCACAGGTGCGAGGTAAGGCGAATCCGTTTCCACCAGAAGGCGTTCAATTGGATAAGAAAGAGTCGCAAGACGCAGATCATCTGCTTTTTTAAAAGTGATAATTCCTGACAATGAAATATAGAAGCCTAGATCTAAGCACTCATGACCAAACTGTTGGCTACCACTGAAGCAATGAATCACTCCGGGAATAGAATCGGGTTTCATGGCTGACACATAGCCTTTGAGACAGCGGACCATTTCGTCCTCGGCCTCGCGACAATGTATAACTACCGGCATATCAAGGCTAGCGGCTAGCTCGAGCTGTTCCTTAAATCGGGCGATTTGGACTGACTTGGGTGAGTGATCATAATGAAAATCTAAACCGATCTCTCCGATTGCCCGACACTTTGGGTGGGCCGCTGCTGTTCGAAGAGCCTCTAAGTATCCCTGTTCTAAGGTTCCGGCCTCGTGCGGGTGGACTCCCACGGTATGGTAGACTTCCGGAAAACGATCTGAAATTTCTGCTACCTTCTTAAGATTTTCTAACTCAGTTCCAATAGTGATCAGCGTGATCACCCCTGCTGCTTTCGCCTCTTGAACTAGAATTTCCGGCGTTTTGGTGTCGTATTCATGGGTTAGATGACAGTGGGTGTCGATGAGTTGCATCATTCCTCAAGGCTGTAACAGTTTATCGATAATTGCAAACCACACAGGTAAAGGCATCGGCCCGTCCATCTTGTGTCCATTGATGAAGAAAGTCGGGGTAGATTGAACGTTCAATAACCCACCTTCCCGAATATCCATTGCGATTGATGTGGCCGTTTCCTGAGAAGCTACACAGGCTTCAAACCGGGGCATGTCTAGTTTGAGGTCCTTAGCAAAGTCTATTGCCTTCCCTGGTCGGAGTGAGGCTTGTTCTTCAAAGAGGCGCTGATAAAGCTTCTCAAACTCACCTACTTGATTGGCACACAGTGCTGCAGCGGCAGACTCACAGGCTACTGGATGGGGAGTAAAGGTCATCTCAGGGTGGCACTTCTGATCGAGTGGGAAGTTCCTAAACTCAACCCGAATCTGATTCGGATACCGATTCAGAACTGAGTTCAGAACTAGAGCGCCAATTCTGCAAAAAGGGCACTGAAAATCGCTAAACTCAATAATTGTAATTTTCGCTTCCTTAGGTCCGATAGAAGGGACGTTCGTTGGAGATGAAATACGAACCGGTGGAGTCTCTAAAACCTGAGTTGCTAGGGCCTGTGCTTCTGAGGAACTGATACGATTTTCATCTCGGGTCTTAAGAATTCCAACAGAGAGTAGAAGGGCCGCTACACTTACCGCAAACATCCACTTCGTTCGTGAAAAATTAAGAGGGTGTTCGCGAAATCCTTCTGGCTTAAGGCTGATAATAAGAACTAACGCTCCCAAAACTGTCGCATCTACCCCAAGGCATAAAAGGCAGTAGGTCTTGAGCATCCCCATCATGATCCAGAGGTAAGCGAATGAAAAAAGGGTTCCTACTGCTGCGATTAAAAGGCCAAATCGAACTGCGTCTCGTCTCCAGTATCGGTTCCATGCAAAAATAGAAGTTGCCAACAAGGCTAGAAACCAGCCTGCACCGAAAGAGGAAAGGGGAAGGCCCCAAAAAAATTCTGCATAGGGACTGGCGGCCACGACGTCGCAATTGCTGCTGGGGCTGACATTGCAAAAGGACCGGAAACCGGCTGTACCATTACGAATTTGGTAGAAATGTTCTGTGAGGAAGACATTGAGCCCCAAACCTATCAACGAACATAGACCAAGCAGGGAAATGATAATCCGGCTTTTCTTTTGCGCGGCAAGAGATGGGATCGAATGTGATACTTCAGACGCCATGATTCTAGGAGCCTCCAGCACAGCCGGCACGGTAAATTAAGTACTCGGCAAAAGCGAGCAGAATTAACCCGCTGAGTATTTTTACTGTTTTCATCCATTGTCCCGAGCGAGGTAAAAGTTGCACCGCTCCGGCAAAGAAAGCAATCACCAGGAGGAGTGTTCCGAGCCCCAGTGAAAAACCGACCATCAGAATAAAACCAAGCCCAATAGATTGGCTCTTAGCTATGAAGGCTAGGATCGTCGAAAGAACAGGGGTGGTACAAGGAGCCGCAATGAGGCCAGAGGAGGTGCCCAAAAAGAAAACACCCAACCAGGTGAGTTCTTTTTTTATGAATTGCTGTTGAGGACTGGGATGGTTTTTTTTATGAAGGAACCGCCTTTTGAATCTCTCCCACCAAGCTAGGGGTTCAAAAATAATGACATCTAGCATTATCAGAGCAGCTAGGGTCATGACAGCTCCGATCGTGAGGTACCAGGCTGAGTTGTTAGTTAGAGTTCCGAACACACGGCCGGTGACTCCGGCAATGACGCC
>JACPOE010000071.1:0-3799 GCA_016185105.1 Bdellovibrio sp. | reverse complement strand
TACCTCTCTCCAAGGTTTTTGAGTCGGCCCGATTCCCCCTACCACGCTGAGAGTGATCGGGATCATTGGGTATACACATGGGGTCAAATTTGATAGGATCCCCCCACAGTAGGCGACTAGGACTGCAATCAGCCCATGCCAAGGATTCATGTCTTGTCCCAGACTCAACATACTATTTAGAAATTGAGTGATTGAATTCATGACTTTTGTAGATTTCTCCCTTCTGAAAAACTATCACGCGGTGTCACCCTTGAATACAGCCTTCCGAATTTGGATCGGTCTCTTTTTATTTTTTGTAGGGTGTTCTGGCGGGATAGTGCCTCCGTCTGAGACCTTAAACGTCCAGGTTGAGAGAGAGCCTATCTCATTGGACCCTGCCCTAATTGAAGACGGCGCAGCCCTTCAAATTTTAGCGAATGTCAATGAGGGCCTCCTCGGCTATGGCGAAAAGGGGCAAATTGAACCCCGGCTTGCTGAGAGTTATACCCAGTCCGCTGACCAAAAGCGTTTCGAGTTCCAGTTAAGGAAAAATATTCGTTGGTCAGACGGAAAGGAAATCTTACCAGAGGACTTCATCTTAGGAGTACGCCGGGCACTTGCTCCCAGTTCAGTCGCAAAACTTGCCCCACTCCTCTTTGTCATTCGTGGAGCCCGTCCTTTTCATGAGGGTAAGGTTCCTGCTGAAAAATTAGGCGTCTTCTATTCAAAAGGGAAGCTAGTGATCGAGCTTGAAAATCCAATTGGGTACTTTCCTCACCTGATGGCATTACCGGTGACCTATCCCGTAAGAAAAGACATTTTGGATGCCCACCAGCAAACCTGGCCAGAGGATGCGCCTTCAAGTGGGCCTTATCGAATCACTTCTCATAAAATAAATAGCTTGATCCGCTTGGAGCGGAACCCAAATTACTGGGGCGAGCGAGCCAAGGTTCCGACGGTGAATTTGAAAGTGGTGACCGATGAGTCCACCGCGGTCAACGCATTTAGTGCCGGGCAGTTAGATATTCTGGTACGGGTGGGAAATCTGGATTTTCCAAGGTTAAAAAAACAGGGGGTGATTCAAAGTACACCTTTTTTAGCCACTTACTATATTGGGTTCAACTGTCTTAAACCCCCTTTTAATGACGTGAACCTACGAAGGGCCGTAGCTTCCGCAATTCATAAAGAAGAAATCACTGAGGCTTTGGGCTCGGGGGAAATTCCCGCTTCGAGCTGGATTCCCAAGGGATTAGAGGGGTATTTCCCTTTTCAAAAGTCAGGGCCTTATCTTGGACCCAAAGGGAAAGCTCTTTTTTCAAAGCCCTTCGAAATAGCATTTGATGAGAGTTTTCGAAATACTCGCATTTTTGAAATTATTCAACAAAACCTAAAAAATGAGTTAAGCGCAGAGGTCACACTTGCCCATATGGACTGGAAAAACTATGTTCAGCGCCTTCAGTCCGATCCTCCCCCAATTTACAGACTGGGTTGGATGGCTCCGGTTGTGGATCCCATCAGTCATCTACGAGTTTTTCTTAAAGGAGAACGAAATAATTACACTGGATGTAGCAGTCCAAAATACGACTTATTGGTGCAGGAGATCGAAAAATTACATCCGGGCCCGGAGCGATTGAAAAAAATTGCAGAGGCTCAAAAAGTCATTCTCGATGAACTCGTCGCTGTTGTGCCGATTTATCATTATGTTCAGAATACTGCGGTGGCTAAACGGGTTGAAGGTTTTGCGATTAACCTTTTTGGGGTAATTCCTTTTCATAAAATTTCACTTAAATAGATCGGGGAATTTCAAATGGCCGTGTTGAGTAAAACTCTAAGCAAAATTCAAGGTCTGAAGCATGGTTTTGGGACGTTTGAAGAAAAGGGGATTACCTCGCTTCAAGAGTTTTGGCCCGCTCTTCCAAGGTGGAACCAAGTTCACGGGGTCTCATGGGCAGATCTTGTGCGCCCCAATCAGGATTGCGGTGAGGTAGATGCGCTCATTTCAGAAACCCCAGGAATTCCGGTAACCGTCAGAACTGGCGATTGCGTACCGATCCTTTTGGCGCATAAGGACGCGAAATGCATTGCGGCCATTCATGCCGGGTGGAAAGGGACACGCGATAGGATCGTCCCTCGAGTTTGGAGTGAACTTGAAAGGCGGGGTCACCAAGCGAAAGACTGGGTCGGTGTGGTGGGGCCAGCAATTGGGCCCTGTTGCTATCAGGTGAGTGAGGAACTGGCAGAAAGTTTTAAGACTCAGTTTCGACATTTTGATTCGAATTTAATTATTCCTCGTCCTCGTCAGCTCGATTTGCCTTACATCCATTTGGAGGGTTTAAAAGAACTCGGACTAGGAGAAGTGGAGTGTTTGAGGTATTGCACCTTCTGCAGCACGGAGCCGCGGTTCCATAGTGCAAGACGGACCCAGAAGTTTGGAAAGCCTGCCTCCTCGGGGGAGTATTTGGACCGACAGTATTCCGGCTTGGTGATTCTAAATTAAAATGTCTTTGGATGGAGTATTTAAACAAATGACCTCTGAAACTGAGTCTGATTTTTGCGAAACTCTTGAGTGGAGTCGAATCATTGACCTGACTCAGGATGAAGCGCGCTCTATTCCAGGGAAGCAGAACTTAGCTGACGACTACTACCCGCGAAATTGGGCCCCCGACCTCCAGGTCGCTAGGCTGATGCAACAAGAGACCCAAGAAATGATGGGTCTGTTGGACCGGGACGCTTTGTGGGGGCCGATGACCGAGTTAGCTGACCCCGAAGAAATCTTAGAGCGTCTGGATAAGGGTGCGGTACTAGAGCTTTCAGAATTGGGAGTAATCAGGGGCTGGTTATATGCCATCGATTCTTGGTGCCAGATCCCACGTGAAGAAATTAGGGGCGAACGCTTTAAGAAATCCCTTCTTTTGCTACCCGATCCGAGAGACATACTGCGATTGATTGAAAGAGTGCTCACTCCTGAGGGTGAGCTTTCTGAAAAATCCTCAGCCCGTTACGGAACCCTCAGTTCTGAGATTCGTCATTTGAAAAAAGAAATGGGCCAGCTCATGGAGCGGCTTATGAAGACTTACGCTGCGGAAGGTCTTCTCCAAGAGAGCTTTACAGATGTTCGAGACGGACGTTATGTCCTGCCCGTGAAAATTTCTAATCAGAACTCTATTGATGGAATTATTTACGAAGCTTCCGCGTCTAGACAGACGGTTTTTATTGAACCAAGGGAAGTGGCTGAACTCAATAATCGATTAAGCCAAAAAAAGAATGAGCTTATTCAAGAGGTCTTTGTGATTCTTGAAGGAGTCTCGCGTACATTACAGCCCTTTACTTCAGAAATCCGAAGGGGTTATTCCATTCTTGGTCATTGGGACTCAGTGCAAGCCAAAGCGAGAATCGGTCAGAGGTATTCTGGTAAGCCGATTCGAGTTACGGAGGAACGGTCTTTTTCAATGAAGCAGACTGCTCACCCCTTGCTCTGGTGGACGATGCATACCTCCTCCATTATTCGAAATGATATCGAGTTTGGATATCCTGGCAGGACTCTTTTAATCACAGGGCCAAACACGGGTGGAAAAACCGTCCTGCTGAAAACACTCGGATTAGCTGGAATTTTTGCGCGAACCGGCTTTCTTTTTCCGGCATCCGATATCCCGGTCGTGCCCTTTTTTGATTCTTTCTTTGTAGACGTAGGGGATTCCCAATCGATTGAAGAGAACCTGTCTAGTTTCTCAGGTCATATCTTGAGATTTAAACAGATCCTGCAGGGCTTATCCAAAATGAGCCTTATTTTATTGGATGAGCTGAATTCCGCCACAGATCC
>JACPOE010000070.1 GCA_016185105.1 Bdellovibrio sp. | reverse complement strand
CGACTTCGATGGCTCTCATGGACGCAGGCGTTCCTTTCCAAAAACCAGTGGCCGGAATCGCCATGGGTCTGATCAAGGAAGGATCAAGGGTTGCGATCTTGTCCGACATCTTGGGTGATGAAGATCACTTGGGCGACATGGACTTCAAAGTGGCCGGAACCAAAGACGGCATCACTGGAATCCAAATGGACATCAAAATCGAAGGCGTGAACGAAGAGATCATGAAAACCGCTCTCGCTCAAGCTCGTGAAGGTCGCCTTCACATCTTGGGTGAAATGGCTCATGCGATCTCTCAGCCAAGAGCTGAAATGTCGAAATACGCTCCACGAATCACCACCATCATGGTTCCTACCGACAAAATCCGTGAAGTCATCGGATCCGGCGGTAAAGTCATCCGCGACATCGTGGCTCAAACGGGCTGCAAAATCGACATCAACGACGACGGCAGAGTGAACATCGCCTCCAGTGACGGCGTTGCCGCTCAAAAAGCGATCGACATCATCAAAGGCATTATTGCTGAAGTTGAAGTCGGCAAGACCTACAAAGGCCTTGTCAAAAAGATCGTGGATTTCGGTGCTTTCGTCGGCGTGATGCCAAACCAAGACGGCCTCCTCCATATCTCTGAAATCGCTCACGAGCGCGTTGCTCAAGTGGGCGACTACTTGAAAGAAGGCGATGAAATCGAAGTGAAAGTGATCGAAGTCGATAAATCCGGCAAGATCCGTCTTTCACGCAAAGCATTGCTTCCGCCTCCAGCAGGTGGAGCGGCCCCACAAGGCGGCGGACAACGCGGTGATCGCGGTGGAGACCGCGGCGGTCGGGGTAACCCACGCCCTCACGCCTAAAGCGAGAGCGCAATTCTTAAGCCTTTAAAATAGCAAGAGGGTGAGTTGGTTTCCCAACTCACCCTCTCTGTTATCTCCAATAAGAGATGCTATTCTATGTACTTCTTGGCGAATTACCGAGAAGCAGGAGATCTGCCTGCTTTTTCAGCTGGCATGTCTGCTACTTGAAGGTTTTTGCTCAAGTCGAAGCCGAGAAGTTTAGCCAAGTATGCAACTCTGACTAATTCTTTCTCTGTTTGTTTCTTGAGGTCAGCAACGATCGCGAGTTCGGTATTGTTGCCTTCGCTTGGATTCATGTGATCTTTCGAGAAAGCACCGAGTTTTTCAGCGCCTTCAGCGATCAACTTACGAGTCTCTTCAGCAGTCAAACGGCCGCTGAAAGGTTTCATTTGTAAGTAATCTTCGAAGATTTTGTTCAGATTGTCTTGGTCGTGCTTGGAAATTTCTTTCACAGCAACGTATTCGCCTTTTTCAT
>JACPOE010000069.1 GCA_016185105.1 Bdellovibrio sp. | reverse complement strand
AGAGTATATTTTTCTTCAAATTGCAGAAGGCGCTTCAGTCTCAGGTTTTCCTGCTGAGTCTCTCGCAGACTCGCAATAGAATTCAAGAGCTTGCGATTTTCTTCTAGCAGTGCGAGGTTGTCCCGGTGCGTATGCCAAAGATAAATATAGTTTTCGAAGGTGTAGGCCATTTGTTCCAGTGACCAGCTGATTGCCGATTGGATTGGGGCAGTCAATCCGACCAGCCCGCGATCGTAGAATCGGTATTCCCTTGGTGAGCGAGTTGAAGTATCAATCGCAATCACTGGAATGAGCACGAAGAGGAATAAAAGGATATAAAAACGATACTGTTTTAAGTACTTAATCATGACACCCTCTCATTGCCACCGATGAGATCCATCGTAGCGACCTCGTTGCCGTAAATCAATGAGTAAGCTGAAATAGGCAGTGTCATTTAGCCACCGGGTTGGCCGAGAGTTCGATCGAGGAAGGTAGATTATGTTGAGTTGGATTCGAGAGAAGTTTGGCACTGTAGTCATCGGAAGTATCATTGCCCTCATTGCGTTGGTTTTTATTTTCTACGGCGTCTTCAGTCCGAAATCGACTCGGGGACTCCACGAGGGGGCTGTAGCAGGCACCGTAAATGGGGACGCGATAACTCTATCTGAATTCAGTCGGGAATTGAATCGACGAATGGAGTTTTACAAAAGTATTAGTGGTGGGGCTCAGCTAACAGACGAGCAGATGAAGCAGTTTCGTCTCCGCGAGGGCGTGTTCCAGGAGTTGGTCAATCGGAAGCTGATGATTCAAGAAGCAAAGCGTCAGGGACTCACTGCGGCGGACGATGATGTGAAAGATCGAATTCAGGAGATTCCGGCGTTTCGCAAGGAAGGTCAGTTTGACGTGACTACCTACCGCTCCATCCTAGAGGCAAACAATATGACTCCTGGCGGGTTTGAGAAGTCAGTCCGTGAGGACCTTTCAGTTCAGCAGTGGGCAGACTTCTTCAAAAATCGGGTCCATGTTTCTGAAGTCGAAATCAAAAGAGAGTTTCAGCTGACCCACGACAAGAGAAATTTAAGATTTGTATTGGTGACTCCGGAGGCAGTGAAGGGTGGCATTTCTGTAACTCCAGAAGAGATTAAGAAATTTCTGGCTGATCCCGCTCAGGCTAACGTTGTACAAGCCAAATATGAAGCAGGCAAAGGGACTCTCTATAAGGGAGTGAAGCTAGAGGACGCCAAGGAACGAATCGCAAAGTCGATTTTAGCTGAAAATAAGACCGATGAAGTCCAAAAGAAAGTCGAGGCTCTAGCTGGACAGGTGCTGGACTTGATGTCTAAGAATGCATCCGCTCCCGAGGCGAAGCTCAATGCACTTTTGAAGACTCATGGTTTGACCACCAAGACAACAGGATGGATTAATCGCAAGGGTAGCTATGTTCCTGGATTCGGCGAATCTAAGGATCTCATGGCTGCTGTGTTTGATCCCAATGCACCCCTCGATATTAAAAAGGGTGGGCATCCCAAGAAGTTTCAATCTGCGAATCGATTCCTGGTTGCTTGGGTGGCGGAGTCAGAGGTGGCGGATCTTTCTAAAATTGAATCGGATCGGCAGGCCTTGGTTCAACAGATTTCCCAGAGAAAATCGATGGAACTCTACCAAGGACTGATGAAGCGCCTCTTGGATAAAGCGAAGATCGATTCAAACCCCGCCGTGATTCGTTCGGAAGGTTGATTAGTCTGAAGAGTCTTTGCTTCAGTGCGAAAAGTGCGGTCTAGCCCTGCTTCAGGGTGGGCTGCGCTTGTCGCATTTGGCAAGAGTGCCGGGCTCAGCGGAATTAAACCGGATTCAAAGCGCCAGAATTTTTCGAAGAAGGTCTGTGAAAGCCGTTCTTTGCTCGAAAGGCAGCCCGTGGCCTGCGTTTTCGAATTCCAAGAAGTGGGCTGAGCTTAAACCTTGGAAATTAGTTTTTTCTTGTAGGAATTCTTCGTGGGTCCAGACGCGGCTTTGAGCACCCCGAAGGATGTAAATTTCTTTCCCCTTCTCGGCCAAGTGCAGAAGAGGCTCTCGGATGGAATGAGTCTTCGCGCCCTTCAAGGTAGAGATCAAGGCTTGGTGATCGAAGGGAAAGTTCACTCGTCCGTCAGGGTGTCGGACCGAGACTGCCATCAAGTATTGACCAATGGCAGGGTCCGGACATTCCTTTTGAATAAAATCTTTGGCTTTTTCTCGAGTTTCGAACTCGGAGGGAAGTAGGGCTAGAAATTTTGAGAGGCCGGTGCCAAATCCTCCGCCTGCAAGACCCGAGAGTCCTAGGTCGACTAGGACTAGGGCAGAAAAGTAATCAGGCCGCTGCTCTGCTGCGGAAACCAATGTTCTAGCGCCCATCGAATGACCTACACCGACTGTCGGAAGGAAGCCCTGCTTTTCCAAGGTTTCATTCACATCCTGTCCGAATTCTGCTGGAGAGTAAGAGGTAAGAGCACGATTTTGACTTCTGCCATGTCCGCGTTGATCCGGTGCAAGAATTTGTACGGACTCTTCCAGGCTTGCAGCAATAGGGCGCCAAAGACTTCCTGTTCCACCGAGGCCGTGGAGTAAAAGGAGTCTCGCTTTGTTTGTACGAAGAGGAGCAGCGTCTGGTTCGGTTTTTGGCCAGTAGTGGCAGAAAAGTTCCATATTGAATCCCTTGCCACAAACGAATAGCATGGTTTCGCTTAGCGAACACGCGGTAATGCCAGGGATAGGGTTTGGGTGGGGATTAGGGATATGCCAAGTCAAAGGACATCGGCTGCCGAAGAGATGCGTGCCAGGGAGTCGGCGCGTCTGGTGGCAGACCTTAGATTCGCACAGCTTCGAGCTGAAAAGTGCGAACTTAAGGAAGCAAAAGAAGATTTTCATTCTATTTTCGAACGCGCCAAAAAATCTAAAGATGAACGTTCGGCGATGGAGGCACTGTCGGGTCTTCTTCGTCTAGCGGGAGAGGCTCTAGACTTTTCAGCCGTAAAAAAATGGGATTATGAACTGGAGTTATGGATGCAATCGAGCCCCCAGTTGGTCCCGCCTATGGTGTGGTACTGCAAGGGGGCGATTGCCCGTTTGGATGGAAAAATCCTCTTAGCTCAGCGATTTTTTCATCGCTATTTAAGAGCAGTTAGGAAGGAAGCAAACGCAGAGGAGGGTCTGGTTCGCGGATGGGTGATGCTAGCCGTTCTCTTGCAGCAGAGAAATCGTCTGGAACGTTCGCGGTTATTGACTTCGCTTCTGTTGAAGCGGTTTGAAAACAAAAACTACAGAGGGATGAATGGTATTCTCTATCTGTTGATGGGGACGTTGCATGAAAGGCAAAAAGACTACCGAAATGCGTTGCATTGGTTCCAGAAATCCCATGGGCAGTTTTTAACTGAGCACAATTGGTACTATCATCTCTATGTGCTTTTCGGTTATGCGCGTATTGCGCGATTGTCTCAAAACTATCTACAAGCGTACTGGTATTTAGATTTAGTTGAAAAGGCTTCGCTAGCCCCAGAGTTTGGAATCCTTCAGAGAGAAATCAAGGCAGAGAAAACCCGACTTGAAGAAGACGCGGTGGATCTTCTGATTGACGGACGCAAGGGAGAAGTGAGAACTCGCGAGTCAGGCTTAGTCTCGTTACGTAAACAATACGTCCTGATCCAAATTCTGGAAGCCCTTTCTAAAGCTTATACAGCCTCACCTAATGAGGACGGTCATGGTTTAACCAAAGCAGAAATTATTGAGTCTGTGTGGAAGGAAAGGTATCGTCCTGAAGTTCACGATAATAAGTTGTATTACAATATTAACCGTTTGAGGAAGCTGATCGAGCCAAATGTTCGTAAGCCGCAGTACCTGCTCAATTGGAAAAAAGGTTATCGACTGGCTCCTGGGTTGAAAGTCAGGGTCCTTGGTACTCAAACGCATCACGAGGGGGAAATGCATGATCGGATTTCTAAGAACTAGAATTTCAATAGTCCTATATCTCTTGGTCTTAACAGGGTCGGTCTTGCCATTATTCAACCCTTCCTTTGCTCAAATTTCTAGCCCGTTCCCAAAGGGTTTAACTCTTGATCCTTATGCGAGTGGCGGGGGTGGACACGACGTACCCACTCCCTTTGAAGTGGTCAATTCAAAGGCAGAATTGGCTGATGGTGAAGTTTACCAGCTTGCAGGGGTTGTGTTTTTTGATCTGAGTTTTTCAGAGATCGGGTACGCTCGTGCGCCTTTTTTCAACGTTGATCTGAACTACTCACCCTGGTTGGCGAATAGGGCTCGAAGGGCTTTTCCCTATTACGAGCTAGAAGAAGGATTTGACTGGAGCAGGATTGAGGGCAAAAGAGTGGTCGCTTTGGTACGGGCTCACGGGAAAGTGAAGTTTCGGGCCGACGATACACCCTATTATTCCATCTCGTTAAAACTCGTTCATAGCTACTAATTGGATAAAAAATGATATTCCATCGAGAAACTAAGCTCTATTTTTTCCTACGACGACGCCTAATTCTGATTTTCATTTGTCTGACTTATGCTTCGGCTGCGACCGCCGCTGTAAAAGAGGCCGATGATACGATTTCAGGCGTAGACACTCTGCCGGGTTGGATTGGTGCAATGGTTGGGGCCAATATTCCAGCTACTTCTGGAGTTAGCCCCACTGCAACCGCAGCGGTAACGCTGGGGTCCCGCCTAGGGAGTGTTTTTGGCGTCGGAATTTTTGGCTCGTATTATGGAGAGTCCAGTACTGGGCCTTATCTGGGGTTGCCCTCCAGTACGGCGATGAGTGTCGTCCTGCTAACTGCACAGGCTAGTCTGTTTTTCGGTGGACTCCATTTCGGGGCTGAGACTGGCGCAGCGATTCGTTCTTGGTCTGGAGTGGCTTCCACGCTAGTGGGCGGGACCGCATCTTCGAGTACTACATTGATTATCGGAATTCACGGTGGCTACGACTATAAGCTGAGTCGTAATCTTTCTCTGGGGGTAGATGGGCATTACTTTTTCCCTGGAGCTGCTACCGAGGCAAATACAGCGCAGGTCTTAGGCGTGGTGAAAGTCTGGTTATGATTTTCTTGATTAAATTATAGCTGGTCTTAGAATCCATTGGGGGAGTTGAATGTTTCCAAAGTGGTTCTGGAATAGAATTCTATTTTTTACACTTTTGATCTGGAGTGGTTTGTGCGGAGCTTCAGACTTTCAGTCTCCGAGAACTTCCGGGTTGGGAGGAGCAGGTCATGCAGGACCTTTTTTAACAGAAACGATTTATTTGAATCCCTCCTATCTCCCACGGGTTCCTTTTTACGCCATGGGAGTGAATTACCTAGCTCACGCGCCTGACGCATTTGTTCCCTCGAGTGGCGGTTCACCCGTCGGCAGCAATTATAACTTCTCGGTCATGGCAAGTACTCGAGACCTGCCAGTTCAAATCGGGGCTGGGTACTCTCGGCGTGATGATGGCACGCTGATTCACTTTGCTGCTGCTGTTTCCCTGGGTGAGAGAGTCTCATTCGGCGTAGGCTCGAAATTTTCAACAAATTCACAGGGAATTATTGTGGGATCTCCTGATCTCTCCCTTTCGGCCACTTGGATTGCCTCGAATATGTTTAGGTTTGCGCTCGTTGTGGATAATCTTCTAGAATCTCTTTCCGGTTCGCGTTTCTACCGGGAGTTTGTTTTCGGGAGTAAGGTCCAACTCAATTCGTCCTTTTCGTTGTATCTTGATCCTCACTGGTCGGCGGATGCGACAGGAAATCAGGGCACATTTGGCTTTGAAGGCGGTGCGGAACTCAGAGTTCTTGAGTACTTCTTTTTAAGAACGGGGGGGTTCTCTAGTTCAACCCTTCCTTTTCAAGCTTTGCGAGGGTCCGGATTTTCCGCTGGTCTAGGGCTTTCAATGCCCAAGGTTTCGATGGATTATTCTATTTCTCAAGTAGTTCAACCCCAGTTGGGAATTCTTCATAACGTGGGAATTAGTCTATTTTTCTGATTTTTGGCATTTGTACTATGGGACTGCCATCCTGTTTTTTAGCCGCTAGCACTTCCTTCTGCGAATCTCCCTGTATTCTGGGCAGAGCCAAAGACCGTAGGCCATAGTTAATTTCTAATGACTATGCTATTTAGACTTTTCTATGAAAAGTCCCATATTTTTTATTTTAGTTCTATTTATAGGCTTTGGAGCGAGCGGCTGTGCTTTTGGACCGATATACTCCCACGAGACGGCCCGAACGGTGGGCGCTGGAAAAGGCGAGTTTACGGGGGGTTTTGGTAATGGCGGTTATCTGATTAAGGCTGATGTTGGTCTCATAGAAAACCTAGACATTGGTTTTCATTGGGAATCCTTGAGCATTGGCGGGAAAATAAAATACGCTTTTCTAAATAATAGGGAAGCCGGTCTTTCTCTGTCTGGCACTTTGGGCGCTGGGACTTCTTTTGGTGGCAGCTATTACGCCGCTACGGCCACTGTCAGCTACCTTGCCGGAATTTGGGAGCCTTATCTTGCTTTGCGGGGCACGTATGTGGCCTATTCTTCTTCAAGCGGGTCCCTGAGTCTGAATGGGTCTTCACTAAATCTGCCTCAGTTTGGTTATAGCTATGCCTACTGCGAACCGATTTTGGGTACGCGAGTGTGGCTCTATCAGCAGCATCTCTATTTTTCCGCTGAATTGGGTGTTCCTATTACGCTTCTAGGCGGAGTGTTCGTTGGGAGTGCCGGTTTGGGATATCGGTTCTAGTTTTTATTTGAGGGCCGGGAAGTACCGAGCCTTTAACGCTTCTTTTTCTTCTGTAGAGAGGAAAGAGAACTCAAAAGACCAGCGAATCATCTTTTTGATTTCTTCGAGAGTGACGTGATCTAGCTCTAGGACTTTTTGATACTCATTTGTCAGCGTAGTCTGAAAAAGAAGGGGATCGTCCGTACCGATAACAATAGGGTGGTTGTGCTTTCGAAAGTACAACTGTACTGCTGGGTGTTCGGAGTGGTGGCCTATCATCCCTGCAATAACGCTGCTAGAAGGGCAAACTTCTACAGGAACTCCGGGGTGTTCAAATAACCATTTTCTCGATTGGTCTGAAAGAAAGACACCATGCCCGATTCGTTCGGGTTGCAGTTCTTCTAAAAGCTTTTGCTGGTCTATCTGTTTTTCCACACTATCGGTCTCTTTAGAGGACTCTCCCAGGTGAAGTGCTAGAAAGAGGCCATTTTCCTTGGCTCTTTTGATTTCCGCGCTCAGGTTTTTGATTTCTCCTAAGGTTGAATCCCCCGATACATCTAGGCCGACGATTCCTTGGTCTTTATACCGGATAGCTAGGTCTACAGTCTCAATAACTTGAGCAAGAGGTGTGTGGCGACGGACGCTTAAAAGGAGTTTCACTTTTAAATTTGTTGGGCAGTGGGAAATTCCTTTTAGAACTGTCTTCAAATATTCTTCAAAACCATCACCGAAGTTTTTTAAGCCGCTTCGAATTTCGGCATACACTACGTTGTCTTTGGAAAGTTCGTCACATAGCGCATGAATTCCCCTTTCAACTTTCTCGTGGGTGTTTACTGCGGCTTCGATCGGTATGAAGTATTTAAACGCTTCATGGTACGGAACGCCCTTGGAAAGGATTCTAAGATTTTCCACAATACCCAGGTATTGTTCTTCGGTTGTAATCTTCTTTAAATAGGTCAGAGGATAAGATCCAGTGAGATGAAGGTGCAGTTCGGCTTTGGGTAACTCATGGATGGCAAAAGCTACGGAACTCATCAGAACAGTGGCGGGAATTAACTTCTTTAAAATCATGGGTTCGGCATACCACTGGGGTAAAGGAACCCGCAAGTGCGTTGGTGCTCCTTAACCGGCAGGAAATAAGTCTTGTGTTTGCGGTAGTGATTGATTTGCTCCTGAAATCTGTGTTCCATTAAAGCCATGAACTCATTCACCTCGCAGAAACCCTCAAATCGTCTTATTTTAGCGTATCTGTTCTGTTGCCTGCTGACTCTGTGGATTCATCGGCCGTTTGTGGAAGCGAGCCTCTATTTGACCAATAGTGATTATTCTGTTTTTGCTTTGGGGGGGCAAGACTTTGCTGTTGGAAGGTGGAGTGCGTTTTACTATCAACAAGATTACGGGGGTACTCTGCTAGCGGCCCTTAGGGCTTTTTTCTTGGCGATTGGATCGTGGCTTGGACTTACTCATGGGATTTTTGATACCCATGCCAGTTTTGTTTTTTCGTATATGATCACTCCTTTGCTGATGACGTCTGGAGCTTTTTTCTTGGCTCT
>JACPOE010000068.1 GCA_016185105.1 Bdellovibrio sp. | reverse complement strand
GGCTATCGACTTGATCGACGATTCGGCGCACACATTCGTGAAATGCTTCATCTTGAATCTGCTGTCCAAACTTCTTTTCCAGACGCTCAGCTGAAAGCTTGATAGGAGTCAGAGGGTTTTTGATTTCATGAGCGATACGGCGGGCAACTTCTGTCCAAGCGGCGGCGCGCTGGGCTCCAAGCACGGGCGTAAGATCGTCGAAGACCAAAACTTTACCAATCTCGACTTGGTTCTCGTCAGTTAGGAATGACAAAATCATCTGCAACGGAATTGATCGCCCGCGTATTTGAATGCGGACTTCACGCTGAATACTCTCCGCATGGTGGGCACGCATTTGTTCGATCATATTTTCAAGAATTTGATAATACTCTTTTTGCAAGACCTGACCGATGTGCCGTCCAACCAAGCGGTTGGGCGAAGTCTCCAGCAGCTTAGCCGCATGTCGATTCACCATGGTTATATGACCTTCGGGATCCACCGATATCACGCCTGTGCTGACCGTAGATAGAACGACCTCGATATAGCGCGAGTGTTCATCCAAGCGCGCCAGGGTTTGTCGTAAGCTCTGATTGGCGGCACTAACTTCTCGCTCAGACGCTTCTAGCGTGGACGTCATTTGATTGAAGCTCTGTACGAGCTCGTTGATCTCACGCGAACCCGACGTAAGCGTCAGTGGACTATAATTGCGATTGGCTACCCGCTGAGCGGCTTGGCCGAGTTCCTCGAGTGGAACCGAAAGTTGGCGAGCCAAGTAAAATCCAAACCAGGTAGCCCCCAGCATGATGGTTAACGTCATTAGGACAAGAATGATGAGATAAATAGATTTAATTGGAAATTCGAGTGGATTCACATCACGAAAGTCTTCATATGCCGCCGCAATATCATCCATTTTGTTGATTAGTGAGAAGGGAATAAAAGTCGAGACGACCACTGCACCTTCCGACCTAACACGCCCTACCGGATAAATGACACGAACAAGGTTTCCGCTTTCAAAGCGATGAATGGTTGACGCTTCATTGCGATCTTCGATTCCGCGCTCAAGAAGTTCAAGGGAGAGGGGAGGGATTTCCGGGAGCGCATCCTCAGCGCTGACACTGACCACGCGTTCGCCGAACATGGATGGATAATATTCAATTGCATCCAAGCTGTACCGGCTACGCAAATCAACCAATCTTTTGGCCCAT
>JACPOE010000032.1 GCA_016185105.1 Bdellovibrio sp. | reverse complement strand
GCTCTGCGGAGTAAGCCCCAAATTTGCTGTATGGATTGCTTTTTCGATCGCTCCAATCATTCCAGCTTCCCACGGGGAAACTTGAATAGTCCGAGCATCAGGAGTTGTAATATTGGCTACCTGGTTCAACGGTACGCTTGACCCATAATAGTCTGCATGAACCGTATCTAAAAGTGCGGTTGAGGCACGCCCCGTACGGACCTTAGCAAGCTCAGCCTTCAATGCCTGAATGCTCTTATCCATATTTTGGGTCATACCGTCGATGAGGGGTTTCGTCATTTGTTCTCCTTACGAGAGCCTAGAGACACTAGCTAACAAGAGTACCGACGGATTTCCCATCGGTAATTTGCTGAAGCGCTCCCTTGCGGCTCAGATCAAAAACAATAATAGGCAGCTGGTTATCCATACACAAAGAAATAGCGGTAGAATCCATCACTTTGAGACCCCTTTGAAGGACCTCGATGTAGGAAACCTCGGTAAATCTCTTGGCCTTCGGATTCAATTTGGGGTCAGAGTCATAAATTCCATCTACTCGAGTCGCCTTAAGTACGACCTCAGCGCCAATTTCCATTGCACGCAGTGCGGCGGTGGTATCGGTTGTGAAATAGGGATTTCCAGTTCCACCCCCAAATATAACCACCCTGTTCTTCTCTAAATGTCGGATAGCTTTGCGTCGAATATAGGGTTCTGCGAGCTCCTGCATTTCAATTGCAGATTGAACTCGGGTATGAACTCCTTCATGCTCCAGAGCGTCCTGAAGGGCTAAACAATTCAAAACGGTTGCTAGCATCCCCATGTAATCAGCGGAAGCGCGATCCATTCCTTGGGTCGCGCCCTTAATTCCTCTGAAAATATTTCCGCCGCCAATTACGATTCCAATTTGAATTCCACTCAAATGGATGGTCTTGATCTCATGAGCAAGAACCTTCAGAACATCAGTATCAATTCCGTATCCTGCGTCCCCGGCTAAAGCCTCGCCAGATAACTTTAAAAGGATCCGTTGATAGGTCCGTTTCCTAGGACTTGGGCCTGATTTTCCCATCGAGACTCCCTCATGATGAAATCAAATTACTGGGTTTCTTCTGTTTTCAAACCTTCACCGAGCGCATACCGTGCAAATCTTCGCACTGAAATGTTCTCACCGAGAGTGGCCACCGTTTCTTTCAGAAGTTGTTCAATGGACTTGCCTGGGTCTTTCACAAAAGCCTGATTGAGGAGGCAATTGTCTTCGAAAAACTTCTTCAGTTTCCCCTCGGCAATCTTTTCAACAACAGCTGCTGGCTTACCGGAAGATGCCATTTGAGCCATGGCAATTTCCTTTTCTTTACTAAGAACATCAGCAGGTACTTCATCCGATCTTACCCACTGAGGGTTTGCTGCTGCAACATGCATTGCAATATCTTTGACCAATTGACGAAATTGTTCAGTTCGAGCGACAAAGTCAGTTTCACAATTCACTTCCAGGAGAACGCCTACTTTGCCCTCTCCGTGGATATAAGAGGCTACAGCCCCTTCTTTTGTTAACCGACCTGCTTTTTTGGCTGCCGATGCAATTCCCTTCTTACGAAGGTATTCAACGGCCTTCTCAAAATCGCCTGAGCTTTCCAAAAGGGCCTTCTTGCAATCCATCATTCCGGCCCCGGTTTTTTCGCGCAGTTCTTTGACTAGGGATGCTGAAATTTCCACGACTTACTCTCCCTTTACTTTCTTAGCCTTTTTCTCTACCTGGACCTGGGGTTTAGCTTCAGCAGGAGCAGCACCCTCAGCAGTTGGCTCTTCTGCAGGACCTTCTTCTTGCTGTGCTTCAAGGTCAGCTTCATCCACGCCCTGAAGATCGATATCTCCTTCGAAACGGGATACCTTCTTCTCAGTCTCTTCTTCCTTGCTGGTTTCAGCAATTTCCTGAGCGCGTAGCTTTTCCTGGAAGGCGCGGGCACCTTCAATGCAACTGTCGGCGATCAATCTCGCAAACAAGCGAATGCTCCGAATTGCATCATCGTTCCCAGGAATCACATAAGTGATGTCAGAAGGATCGCAATTAGTATCCACTACGGCGATAGTTGGAATTCCAAGTTTCTTCGCTTCCTTAACTGCGATGTGTTCTTTTTCGGTGTCCACGACAAAGATTGCTCCTGGCAACTTTTTCATGTCCTGGATTCCACCAAGGGACTTCTTTAAATTTTCCAATTCACGGTCATAGCGAGACTGTTCTTTTTTTGGAGTTTCATCCCACTCAGGAGAAATCTTGAGAGCTTCAATTTTCTTCAATCGATCAATCGAGGCTTTGACAGTCTGATAGTTAGTCAACATGCCACCCAACCAGCGGTTGTTAACGTAGTACATGTTAGAGCGCCTTGCTTCTTCTTCGATCACTTCTTTAGCTTGCTTCTTGGTTCCTACAAAAAGAACCTTCTTACCTTCTGCTGCAACTTGAGCTGCAAAAGTGCAAGCAGCACGAGTTTGATCGACGGTTTTTTGTAAATCGATAATATAGATTCCGTTCCGTGCACCGAAAACGTAAGGCTTCATTTTCGGATTCCAACGGCGGGTTTGGTGACCGAAATGGACACCTGATTCTAAAAGTTCACGCATCGTGACAGCAGGCATTTAAGACTCCTCGACTTAATAATATGCGGAAGACAAAACGGCGCGAACGCGCTGATAGGCTACCGCGGTTTCTGGAACTCAATTTAAAAATTTCAGGCAAATCCTGAAAAGCCCTGAGTTCCCCTCCACTTCAGCGCCAGTCTTAGCTGGAACCACGTTATCTGAAGTGTGCGTTATAATGGGACGTGCATACCCCGAATCCCCCCAGACAATCAATGGGAATCGCGCCTAACCTAGAACGTAAAGACCACCCTTTCCTAATACCTGACTATTTTAATACTTTACTATGCAGAACCTAACACACTCATTCACAGTTAAAGCTGATCCTCAGCCTTACCGAATAACGCTCCACGGCATTGGGTTACCCCTAATTCGCATGTATAATGGGGGTGTGAATGACTTTAAACTCTGTTGGCTACGGATTTTGTTGCCCCTGCTAGTAGGAGGCATGGGAGGCTCCTTCCTCTGCTTTGCTGGCCCCAGCGAGCCCCAGCTGATTCCATCTCTAGCGGACGGCCAAGCCCTCTTTGACGAAACCGGGATATTGCGAACCGGAGAGCTTAAACCCTTGTTGGAAATCCTTTCAGAGCACCAGCGCCTGACTGACCAGAAAATTATTTTTGCGATCTTGAAGGATCCCGCAGGAAACGAAACGGAAGAGTCGTGGACAAAAAAAATCTTCCACTCTTGGAAACTCGATGCTTCCGTTAAGGGGGACAATTTACTTTTAGTTGTTTTTCCAAAGTCCGGAACCACGCGGACACAGTTTGGTTTTGGACTAGACTCAAGACTAGACATGACAGAGGCAAACTCTGCTCTTCATGAGTGTCTGAAAAAGAAAAACCTATCAGCAAGTATCACTAAATCACTTTTTTGCGCTGCTTATCGAATTTTGGAGCTCCTCAACAGTCCACTTATGGAAAGCGGGAAAGCCGCTGAAATTGCCCAAGACGCTGAAATATCTGAGCCATTAAACCCTACGGGCGAACCCGAAGTTCCCTGGTCCACTGTGATAGCATTGGCTACCGGTATTCTTGTGCTATTACTCGCAGTTGGAAAAATCCTCCTCCGAGGAAGACCTATCAAAGAAACGTGGATCGGCCGTTTTGTCTTCTGGAAAAAAGAAAATCCTGAGTCGTTTATGCCTTCAAATCTCGAGAAGGAAGGCAAAACATTTGAAGACGAATATAGAGAATAATTTTCTACGAACGGGTTTCGATTTCTCTTTGCACGCTTGTCAAAGTGTGATCTTACTACCGAAAAAAAAGGATTAGTATGAGAGAAGAAACCAAGAAAAATGTAAAACCAGAAGTAATGGAATGTTTGATGCAGATTTTTCAGGCAGAGATGTCTGGAATCAGCCGCTATTTGCACTATTCTTTCATGATTATGGGGCATAACCGGATCCCAATTCAAAAATGGTTCCGAGATCAAGCCCAAGAGAGCATGGCTCATGCCACTGAAATCGGTGAAAAAATCACCTCCCTCGGCGGACACCCTCCTATGGTCAACGCACGGATCGAGGAAAACAATATTCATTCCGTAGACCAAATTTTGAAAGAAAGCTTAGGCTTTGAGGAAGAGACTCTAGATTTGTACAAGAAGCTGGTCAAGCTTTCGGGTGACGACATTGCCCTAGAAGAAATGGCCCGCGGATATGTCAGGACTGAAACTGAACATACTGACGAAGTTCAAAAAATGTTGAGATCGAAATAAGAAGGCCTTTTGAGTGGCAAGCAGGTTCAACCCTAACCGCAAGTACATCTCAAGACTATCTCATCTTAGGGTTGGGTTTTCCTGGGGTGGTTCGCTAACACGAATCATCCCGGAAAACCTTTTCAAAGATTTTTACATCCCCACCCCAGAAACTCCTCAGCTTTTCACCGATGCTTATTGGATGCTTCAAGCTCTCGAAGAGAGTTCACGGGGCGTTGGTATTACTAATCCAAATCCATCCGTGGGTTGCATCATTGTCGCTGCAGACGGAAAGACAGAACTTGGCCGAGGATGCACCCAAGCCCACGGCGGTCTTCATGCAGAGACCGTAGCGATCCTGGAAGCAAAAGCAAAAAAGGGCGTATCTGCATTAAAAAACGCGACCCTTTATGTAACTCTAGAGCCCTGTGCCCACCATGGACACCAGCCCCCATGTGTGGAAGCCCTAATTAATACCCCGATTCGTAGGATTGTCATTGCTGCGCAGGACCCCAACCCATTGGTGAATGGCAAAGGGATTCGGAAACTTCGCAAGAGCGGAAAAGAAGTTTTAGTCGGAATTTATCAGCAGGAAGCTATTGCTTCCAACTACCCATTCTTTGTCCGCGCCCACCACCTCAAAACAAATGGAACCGACCTGAAACGCCCGGTTTTTGGGCTAAAATGGGCGCAAACATTAGATGGACAACTTGCGGATGACTGGGATCATTCGAAGTGGATCTCCTCGGAACCTTCTCGCTCCTACACGCACTGGCTCAGGCAAAAGTACGATGCCGTCCTTGTGGGGGCTAGGACAGTCATAACTGACCTCCCTAAATTGGATGCGCGCAGCTGCAACCTCCCCCATCAACACGACCCGGTTCCACTGATTTTTGACCCCAAGGGTTTGATGTTGGATTGCCCCAAGGCGGCTCAAAAAGTGCTTTTTCGCGGACTTTTTCGGCCAAACAGAGAGGTTGTGATTTTCACTTCTAGTTCCCTCCTGGGGCGGGCAGAGAGATCTTGGACTTCTAAGTCTAAATCAGTTCGGTGGGCAGCGTTACCATCGAAAGCCAGAGAATTAGGGCCGAAGCAAATCTGTGTTTTTTTTAAAGATCCAAATCTGAGTGCCGCACTCTCAAAACCCCTTCAAAGCGTTTTGATCGAAGGGGGAGCCAGGACACTTTCAACCTGGCTCAAGGCTCAGTGTGTTGACGTGGCGCATGTTTTCATAGCCCCTGTCGTCACAGGCGGAATTAAAAATCGGATTTACAATCCATCACCCTTATCTCACGCGCCACGGTTTGAGATTATCCATCAGACACAGCTCGGCAGGGATGTCCTAATCGAGATGGTTCCGCCTCACCTCGCAAAGTCCTTTTTTCTGAAGTGATTTGCAAAGCCCTTTGATATAGGTCTTGGGGCGGGAAAAAGAGTCATGCAAAAATGGCTGCGCAAGTGGGTCCGGAAATTTGAGAAACCTCTTACCGTTCTTGCGGGTGCTGCCAGTCTTAGCTTCCTCCTCCTCAATTTCGATTTCAATTTCCTAGAGGCAAATTTATACGACATGCGGGTTTCTCGGAGCTACTCCCAGCCCCCAAATCCAGAAATCGCTCTAATCACCCTAGATGATAATACGATCAAGACCCTAGATGAGTTCGCTCCGCTCCCTCTTAAACACCATATTCGTTTTTTAGAGAAGATAGCGGAGTACCAACCCAAGGCCATTGGGTACCTCATAGACATGAATCCAGTTTTTCAGATGAAGGGAGAAGCGACCAAAGCACAGGTCGGCAAGTTAGTCTCCGCGATTCAAAATCTAAAAAACCAACACATCCCATTTCTCCTCGGAACTCCTTTTGATGTTACTGGGGAGGTGTTGCCGCCCGTTGGCCTCGAAGGCGTCGATCATGCTATCGCGGTAGTTCACAAGGATGGAAATGTCTTTGCGGAGGATAAAGTCACTCGCAGAGCCCTCCTGTCGTTGTACGAACGCCCCTCTTTTCATCTACTTTTTGCGAGGAAAACCGGGGCAATTGGAGAAAATGAGTTCCCACCTGGGACCTTTTACGTCCCTCAAGTCGATGGAAAATATTTCTTCTTTCGCTACCATCAGTCTACGATGGTTTGCCGTGAAAACTGTTCTCATCAGTACAATCGCTACTCGTTCGCTGATGTTCTCACAGGAAAAATCAGCCCGGATTTATTGAAAAACAAATTGGTCCTGGTAGGGACACTTTCTAGCGACGATTCTAGCGATTATGCTTTAACTCCTTATGCGAAGACGGCATTCCTAAACCCTAAAATTGTTGTACATGCCGACATCTTGGATTCTATTCTGAAAAAAGAAGGGATCCTTCGAATACCGGGGGCGATTAACACGGGAGTGACCTTTATCGTAACGTCTATCGTCCTTTGGTGGATTTTAACTTCCACCCCCCTATGGGGCGTATTCGCAACTCTGTCTCTGGCGCTGACGTTTATTATTGTTAGTCACCTTTTGTTTCAGTTTTATGGTTGGTGGATCAGGGAAAGCCAACCGCTCGTTGGTATCTTTGTTAGCTACTACCTAGCCGTGCCTTATCGACTGATTAGGGAATATAAAAAAAGATGGGACTACCAGAGAAAACACGAAATACTAATGCAGGTTGAGGAACTGAAAACCAATTTTTTAAATCTCGTTACACATGATTTAAAAACACCCGTAGCTCGCATCCAGGGACTTGCGGAAGTCCTGATGAAACGCACAGGGGATCGCCTTCTACCTCCTGAACGCGAAACTCTTAAAAATATTTTTTCTTCTACAGAAGAACTCAACCACTTTATTTCTAGCATCTTAGAGCTGAGTAAGGTCGAATCAAATCGCCTGCAAATTCAGTTAGCATCCCGCGACATCAACCAACTGATCGAAAAATCGATTACAGACCTCCAGACGCTTGCGACTCACCGTAGAATAAAAATTCACTCAAATCTTGAACCTCTTTTTCCAATCAAAATAGATCCTGCCCTCATCTCTAAAGTCATTAATAATCTAATTGATAATGCAATAAAGTATTCCCCCGAAGGAGGAGAGATCCAAGTCCGGTCTTACGAGGAAGATGACTGGCTAGTAGTCTCCGTTCAAGATCAGGGAATCGGAATGAGCGAAGAGGAAAAGCAAAATCTTTTTACCCGCTTTTACAGAGCAAAAAACGACACAACTACAATGATCTCAGGAACTGGACTGGGCCTCTATTTGACCAAATACTTTGTTGAGGCTCACCGTGGCTTTGTTGATGTTGACACTCAAAAAGGTAAAGGGAGCACCTTCAGAATTTATCTTCCGCTTTCAGATGCTACGATAAATAAGCTCCCTAAGACACATTCAACTTTTTTTAAAGATAAACTGGATTTAGCCCAAAAGGAGAACAGCGATGTTTCGAGTCCTAGTGGTAGATGATGATGCAGATCTTCGGCTTTCTGTTGCTTCAGCTCTGAGTGAAAATAATTACCTGGTCGACCAAGCCGCAGACGGAGAAGAAGGAGTAACACGTGTCAAGGCCGGCCACTACGATCTAGTCCTATTAGATGTCAATATGCCAAGAATGACGGGACTGCAGGCATTAAAAGAAGTTAAAGCCTACGACCCATCTATTAGCGTAATAATATTGACTGCATGTTCGAATGTTCGTGATGCCGTTGAAGCGACCAAAGAAGGCGCTTATAACTACCTTGAAAAGCCTATCAAGGCAGAAAATCTAGTCTACCTCGTAGACAAAGCCCTCAAAGCAAAACACATGGTGAGGAATATTTCATTTTCTGCACCAGTTTTTAAACTTCCCGGTGGCACCGATTTCATTGGCCAGAGTAATGAAATGAAAAGAATCTTTAGCGTGATAGACAAGCTTTCTCGCGTAGATACAGCTGTACTGATCCGAGGGGAAAGCGGTACCGGAAAGGAACTTGTTGCCCAAGCTCTTCATTTTAATGGCCCTAGAAAAGACAACCGGTTTGTCACAATCAACTGCTCTGCGATCCCAGAGACCTTGATCGAGAGTGAATTCTTCGGACATGAGAAAGGAGCCTTTACAGGGGCAGACTCGAGAAAAATTGGCAAGTTTCAGTATGCCGATGGAGGGACGCTGTTTCTTGATGAGATCGGTGATATTTCTGCTGCGATGCAAGTGAAGCTTTTAAGAGCTCTTCAAGAAAAGAAATTTACACCCGTCGGTTCTAATCGTGAGGTCGAAGTCAACCTAAGGATTGTTGCGGCCACGAATCGAAATCTTGAGGACATGATTAAGAAGAATGAGTTCCGAGAGGACTTATTTTACCGTTTGAATGTTTTGCCGATCCAGCTGCCTCCTCTCAGAGACCGAAAAAATGATATTGAAGCCTTAACCCACCACTTTATTGACAAGTTTAACCAGCAGCATCACAAAAATATTACCAATGTCTCGCCCCAAGCAATGACACTTCTCAAAGCTCATTCATGGCCTGGAAATATCAGAGAACTTGAAAATGTGATTGAACACGCGTTTGTGATTGAAAGTGGAAATGAAATTACCCCGGAGAGCCTTCCAGAAACTCTAAGCCTTTGCGCCGAATTAAAGGGGTCCTCCGTCGCAGGGCGAATTTTCGACGAAAAATCAGACGACTTTGATGATGTAGACATCCCTCTGATTCATGCTCAAGGGCAAATTCTTTCTGCAGGCAACGCTGCATCCAACGGATCGATTTACTCAAAAGAGGCCAGCGGTTTTACACTCGATATCAATCGCCTAGATTTCCAAGCCAATAAAGAGGAGTTCGAAAGACAATTCTTAATTAGTGCTCTGAAAGCGTTTAAAGGCCGTATTAATCAGACTGCACTCCACGCCAATATTCCAAAAAAGACACTTCTCAGGAAACTCGAGAAGTACGGAATTAACGCAAGGGACTATGTCTAAGTGTATTGACCAAGATTCTCTCTGACAAAGCCTCGGATAGCTCCGACCAACTTAGACAATTTTTAAAATGGGTTACTTCAAAGTGTAATTCGTAAATATTAATTTCAAGTTTGGATCTTTTGAGAGGCCATCAGGGGTTAATCTCCCGAACTCAAGCCCAATTCACTACAATAGTCCGCTCTAGCATGATCGGTTGCTAAAAATATGAGCTGCACCACAAGTAAAATGAAATGGCCTTTATTAATCATGGACGGTTCCTTGAATATACATCAAAATAATTCTAATGATAATTCGTAAATTCAGGAGTGTCTTGTTTATTACGACTCTAATGTATCTCTTTGTTGGTACACAGGGTTTTGCTGTCGTATTTAAAATAGGAGACATCGTCCGAACTGCTGACGGACGAGTAGGAAAAGTAATTGCTGTTGTTAATCGAATCGTGACTGTCCAGCTTGATGGAGAAGGGACTGGGCAATCGACCGCCCAGTCGGTCTTAAAAAGGCACGACTTCGATCTCGATGCAGATGAAAATGCCATTAAAAAGTCTCAGACACCTGATGCATGTGATTCAAGAACTGCAGCAACTGATATTTCCGAGGTATCGGGCCACCTTGCGAGAGACTCCTCGAAGGCGATGGATTTGATTGATCCGATATCAGACATTCAGCTTGGAAATGCACCCGATCCTGCCCCCATCCACTTCAATAAAAACAGTTCCGAATGTCAAACCTATATAAAGGCCATGCAATGCCTTTGCGGGGAAGAATTCAAGGAGGATGCCGAGAGAGCCCAACTCTTATTAAACTCCGTTAAATATGTTTCCTTTGAGGAATTACAAACTGAGACTCGTAAAAGCATAGAGCATTTTAAGGCCCAAATCGAGAACCGACCGTTCCTGTTAATTCACGGACCTATTGACAAGAGCAGTGCTTGGCTCACCCAAAAATTTGCGAACTTTTTACCCCAAGGCAACTTTCGAGTAAGAAATTATGATGACGATTTAAGTCGCTACTGGAAAGCGCACCCTGAATGCAAGGACGTTCTTATTTTTGATGACGCTATCTATTCAGGTAGCCAGATCCGTGGTATTGCTTTTGGAATCAAGAAAATATGCCCAGACTGTCAGTTCCATGCCATTGTTCCCTATACGACTCTCCATGGCAAAGAAATTGTGGAGAAAGAGGCTTCGCCACTATTCCAGGTTCATATTTATTCAAACCACATCGTGGACAGCCCTGAACAACAAATAAAGAGACTATCTACACCTAATACGCTTGAGAAAAATATGAGACTTATCCAAGAGACGAAGGGATTACAAAAGGGCCAAGCTAATTTTTTCTTTCAACACAAAATTGCGGATGATCTTTCGACAATCGATTTCTTGAGATTGAGAAGTGTCCATTGCGGGGGAAAAACATTCTCCCTTAAGAAGAAAAATAGCAAGGGAACACCCATTAAGGTTATCATCCCTTGTATTCCATTTATTCAAATTCCCTACAAAGCAGGATATGACGGAGTCCAAATCCGCGAGCTTTCCCTGTACGAAGAATTTCACGACGAGATGTCAAACGAAGTGAGGGAAATGCTAGAACACTATGATGCAGGCCGATGCGAAGATTGGCGCAAAACCCGTTAGCTCTGAATCGATGGATTGAACTGAAGTACCTAAGAAACGCGTTTAATTCGTGATAACTTCATGACTTGCCAGTTCCCTGAAATAATTCCGCTAAATAGCTCATCACTCCCTGCTATGTATAGGCCATTACATGAAGAGACTCATTACTATCAAAGATGAGTATTAAAGAGGCGATCGTAGTGTTCTTGGATTTTCTTTAAATCCAGACGATTTAGAAAACTGGAAAAACTCATCCACACAGCTACCCCATTTAGATCTTTGAATTGGGGTGGCAGGAATAAGGGAAAGTCTACAATCCCCTCTTTGTGCTTTTGATAAAGGAGAGGAACGTCATCCACATTCAACTTTCCCGAAAACAAGAAAGGAATCAGATGTGCATGGCCGGCACGAATGGCTACCCGCATGAAGTTATAGTTTTCAATAAACCCCCGGCAGTAGGAAATGTCCTTGGTGAAGGGAGCTCCCCCTTCAACCATTCCACCGCGGCAGACTCTACGAGCATTGTTAACACAAGTTTCCTCGTCGTAGCCTTCGGTGCGATAGAACTCGATAAGATCCAAGAAATTCGCACCCTCTTCGGCCTTGTCTATCCCCAAAATCCGATCATTGATTTGCCGAGCCCTCTTTGGGTAGGTCCGAAAGGTGAAGATCTCCATGATCACAGCAAGACCTTCTTGGGTCGCAGCACACCGAGGCGGTCCCTTAGACAACCATTTAGCTACATGCTGTTGATTGCCATTTTGAGTAGTACCAACGTGCACCCATCCTTCGTGGACTTCGAGGATGTCGATGTCTCTAGAGGAGAACTTCGCGCCCTCCTTGATTTTAATGGTATCACCACCGGCAGAGGCATCAGCTAAGATCCCATCAGAGAGCTTGGCTTGAACGCTGTTATCGCCGAAATAGTTCTTAAATCTCTTATTTAAAATCTCAACGCACTCTTGCGCAGAATATTTTTCTGGGTACTTTGGCCCAAGCATTTCATCGTCAATGACATTAAGAATATTATAGAGAACCTGACCCAAGGAAAATATCGTATTCTTCTCGTCGTAGAACGTATCCTTCGGAGAACCGTAGAGCTTCTTGCTAATTTCCCAAAACTTTTTAGTCCCCCTAGCCTGGAGCATATTCACAACATCTGAATATTCTTCAACAATGGTGAGCATCAGCTGACAAAGGGGATCCTGAAGGCCCAGAGTGAGCTTGATATCCTTAGAAATGTCGAAAAGCTCTTCTAGCTTTTTCTCAGCATCGAATCCAAGACTTGTCTTTTTATAATAGCTGGCGCCTACTTTAGGCAAAGCTCGATATTTGTTTTTTTTTAACTCGGCCTCAATTGAATTGTCCCATTTTATGGCATCGAGAATTCGAATCGGCCTCTGTGCCTCAACAATCCGCATTGAGAGTCTTTTGATCTTTTCTTTATAAGTAGTCCAGACCATGTACTACCAGTTTAGCTGAGACTCCTCTTTTTTTTGAAAATCTTTCTCTAACTAGGCAACTCTTTCCTATCCTGCCCATTTCAACAAAAAAAAGCCCCGATCGTATTGATCGAGGCTTTTTTGAAACATCCTGAAACTTGAATATTAACGCTTCGAGTACTGGTAGCGTCTACGTGCACCAGCCAAGCCGTATTTCTTACGCTCAACTTCTCTGGAGTCACGGGTAACGTGGCCAGCCTTCTTCAGAACTGGGCGGAATCCTGGATCCACCAGCATAAGCGCACGAGTAATTCCGTGTTTAACAGCTCCAGCTTGACCGGATAACCCACCACCCTGAACATTAATTGCAATATCAAAGCGACCTACCGTTGAGGTCAGTTCCAAAGGTTGCATGATCAACATACGGGCTGTCGGACGGGGGAAGTATTCTTCAAATGAACGACCATTGATACGGATGACACCTTCATCCCCAGCGCGTTGGCGAAGATATACGCGGGCAATGGCGTTTTTCCGCTTCCCTACTTGGTGCTGCTGCTTTTCCATCTAAAATCTCTCCTTAAGAACTTTTCTTTGACTGAGTAAGCACGGTGTTACGAATCACACCAGCTGGCAATTGCTTTGGGCCTTGAGCTTTGTGAGGATGCTCACTACCGGTAAATAGCTTTAGCTTCTTCATTTGATGACGAGCTAAGCTAGATTTATTAGTCATGCCCCAAACTGCACGGCGCAGAATTTCTTCTGGGCTTCTTGCGAGCATTTCCCTGGCTGTCTTGGTTTTCAAACCACCGACATACCCGGAATGATCCCTATACAGCTTGTCGTCCCATTTATTGCGGGTAAAGACTACTTTGTCAGCATTCAAAACGATGATGAAATCACCGGTATCTGCGTGCTTAGTGTAGGTTGGTTTATGTTTGCCAGTCACCACGCGAGCCAGAATAGTGGCTAAACGGCCGACTACCTGATCTTTAGCGTCTACGATGAACCATTGAGGTGCATTAGGACCTTTGGGTTCAAAGAAATGGGGACCAAACTGCTTCGCCTGATAAGACTTTTGCTGCAACATATAGGGTCTTGGAATTACAGGAGCAGCTAGTTTAAGTCAACCGCTTTTTCTGGGCCTACAGAGGTTCTTTTGGCGATTTTCTTGGCTCTCAGAGCACTCCGACCGAAATATGGACAACCATCCGATCTTCCGCTGTTTTTGGTGCTAGGTTGAACCCTAGATCTAAGCTGATTGGACCCACCGGTGTTTCATAATGAAATCCTGGACCAGCCCCGCTACGGAGGCCTTCCGTAAAGGAATAGTTATCCAGTAGTAAGTTAGCAGCATCAAAAAACAGCCCAAACTTGAGTGAACCGGTAACGGTAAAATCCAACTGAGTTCGATAGTTTACATACGAAATGCTGCCCCGGATGTTCTGGGTCTGATAGTTGAGGGCTTGCTCCCTGAATCCCCGCAAACTCCCAACCCCACCCATCGTAAACTGCTTGATCAAAGGGATGGCATCTTGGGCACGGTTAGCGTTGGGGTCATTTGGGTTACGGGTGTTGGCGAGACTCTTCTCATATCCCGTTCGGAAACTAATGTACCAGGAAACATCTTTGCCAATAGGGACATAGTAGTCCGTTCGGAGCTGCGCGCGGTAATAGCTAATTGGAAATGGACTGGATTGCGACCCAAACATAGGGCCATTGAGGTCTGCCCAAGACACAGCAAAAAAACCGGATTTTGGAGCGAGTGGATTGTCTCTGAGATCAAAACTCAACTTCGGAGTGATAGTGCCCAGTATCATTTGCTGATTGTCATTCCGATTCGTCGCGCCAAATTGATTAATACTTTCAAAAGAATAGGTTAAATAGCCAATGATTGTTGGTTTAGAAAGAAGTGTCTTTTCAAAGTTGGCGGCACCCGAAAGGGTATCGGCCGCGAAATCCAAGTATTGAGTTCTCCCCATAGTAATATTTGGGCGAAAGGTCATCCCAGGAATTAAAAACCAGGGCCAAGTGTAGGAGATTTGAGCTTGCCCCTCCGCAAAGTTATAATTTTCAAAACGCCGGTTCGCAGCGGTATAAATAGAAACTGAATGATTTTTTCCCCAAATATTCGAAAACGAAAGCTGACTGAAGGCACGCATCCCAAGATCTGTTCGGAAACCAGGCCCAAAAGAAAGAACGCCCCGATCCCCTTCCTGAAGAGAAATATGGACTAATTTGTACCCAGCGCGACTAGGGTCATCGATTGTTCGAATACCGATATTAGCAAAAATTCCCATTCTTCTTAAAGATCGTTCGGCATCCTCGAGAAGGGGGTTGGTCAAAACATCCCCCTCATTGAACTTAAGTTCTCTTCGGACGATAAACTCTTGGGTTTTATCCAGTCCTTCTATTTCAATCCCAGCAACATGAGATTGAGGTCCTTCAATGATATTGAGATAGAGATCTGCAAAATGATTCTCGTGAGAATAGGTGACCAGCTCACTGGTCCCTTCATTGGGAATACTAATGTCTAAATATCCTAAGTTTCGATAAACTCTTTTAATCCCTTCAAGGCCATCTCCAAGACGGTAGAGATTCAGGGGCGAGTTTTCTCGTACGCCCAAAAGCCTGAGAATTTCTTCCCTCGACAAAGCCAAATTCCCCTCGAGCTTAATCGAGTTCACTTTAGTTTGATCGCCCTCGTACAAATAGAACAAGAGATTTAAAGAAACATTATCACTATAAACCCCTCTCACCTTCGGCCCTGAGGTCGTGTTTGTTGTAATGAGCTTGGCAGCGAGATACCCATTCTCTTTCAGGTACTCAACCAAGGTCTCGCCAGCACGCTGAATGTCTTTTTCTACGTAAAATCCATGCTGAACCAAAGCCGAGGCACGCTCGAAGAAAACCCTCTTTAGATCCTTTGACGAAAATGCAATATTTCCGTCGAATTCGACTTTGTTAATAGTAACTCTTGGCCCTTCCTCTATATTTAGAGAAACACGTCTGGGGTTAGTTCCGCTGGCTTCATAAATAAAAGGGGTAACTTTGACTTTCGCGTAACCGATCGCGCGGTACTCTTCTTCAATCTTCCCTTGAATCACTGCAACATAGTCTCGTCCAAGCCCAATTAGCCTTTGGTCTTTAATCAAACCGTCCAGAAATCCAACCGTAAAGACGCGATTGCCTCGATACCCAAAGTTAACTCGCTCGCCCACATCAATTTTGATTTCTAAACTTACCCATCTCTCAGCAGCAGCCTTTTGAGATTCATTTAATTCCAAAGTCGGGGGTGCGGTGGAGGGGAAGATCTTCGTTTCAACGATTTTCCCTCCAACATATTCTTTTGATGCAAGAATCTCCTGAATGGCGCGACGTCCTTCATCAATTTTGTCCTCGTCAAGTACGTCCCCTGGCGACAAGGGAATGGCTGACTTCATCTGACCTTGCGTATTCTCGAATGCTTTTTCAGAAACGCGATCTTTCATACCTGTCAGCACAATCGAGACCGCTGAAACTCGTACCGGCTTTCCTTCATTGACTTTGAACTCTAGAACTATTTCGGATGACGACACTCCCTTTTTGCGCGTCAACCTAGACTCAATTCGAGTACCTTCATAGCCGTGCTTAAAGTAGAGATCGATGATATTCCGTTCCGTGGCTAATACCTTTTGGCGAGATAGTTTGTCCCCAGGAGACACCTCCAGACGATTTTCTAACGCGGTCGCTGAAAATATCTTCACTCCAATAAAATCAATTCGATCAATCTGAATATCCTCTGAAATACTACTATTAGAAGGTGCCCTATTAGCGCCGTAGGAAGAAAGAGTTAAGCCACTCAAGAGTAAGAAGACGCCGACCCTATTACGCAGAGACTGGGCCATTTTGAAAACGGTAAAGGTACCCTGAATCATGACCTTTTATTTAAACCTCTTTTGAATCTTTAAATCGACCCCAAAAGAAGGCAGGTAGGTCTGGTTATCCAGCGTTCCGTAGGCCCCGTAGTTGTTATAAACACCTGTAACTGACACATCACGATTTACAGAATAGTCCAAGATGAACTGTCTAGAACTGCTCGTACCTACGCCGATCGTACTCCCAACCGACAAACTCAGCCGGTCCCCCAATTTTCGCCGAATAGTAATCTGAGGCGCACCAGCCGAGTCTCCTTGGGGCCTGAAGGCGCTTACACCCTGCTGTGGATTTATGGATTCATCGACCTTCAGTTGAAACCCAGTTTTTTCTTCCAGATCGCGATTGAAGTCTAACGAATGGAGCACCAGACTTGCGCCCTCACCGTACTGAACAGCGGACAGATCCGTAGTATTCAGCTTCTTTACATCACTGGGCGTCAGTCCCACCGTGAGGAGAGACAGGATTTCTGCCTCTTGCATAGGCGGATTTGAGCTCAATTCAACTTTAAGCTTGTCTTGTCTTCCAGAGGCAAACATCGATATTTTGATATTGTTTATCTCTGTCGAGGCATTGAGATCTAAAAGTGGGTCAATTGCAGTAGGTCGATCAAAGTTTGCAGCAGCATTTTGAATTTGAAAAATGTGGTCCTTAAACAGGAGCTTACCCCCAATGACTTCGACTTTTCCTGAAATACGAGGAGCATCCAGAGTATTAATTACTTTTAGCCCAGCCTTTAGCTCGACGTCCCGGAACAAGTCGTTCTGCAAAAACACCCCTTTTTGCGCATTCACATCGAGGTTTAGGTTGAATTTAGAAAAGCTTGTTTCAGACTGGCGAGTCGGAGGAGGAGAATAAGGCATGGCCTTCAAACCTTGCCCAGTCTGTCTGCGGGCGAAAACCTTTTCTTTGCTAACTGCTGAGTCTATTTGTACCTGTCCTTCAACAAGATAAGGTGGACTCTCACCATGAATTTCTAAATTTCCGTTCACCTTCGCATACTGAAAAGGAAATATTTTGATTTTTGGGTTGAGTAGACGACTCTCTAGAAACAGTGCGGGATATCGATCAGCGTACAGAACCACGCGCCCATCAGTCACGATTTTTCCCCCGCCCACATCGGACTCCACCTTTTGGACGCCAAAAATATTTTTCCGAAGGGTTAAGGTACCCGTAATGTTTTCAAAGGGAGACTCCAAAGAATACAGCCGCACCGAACCCCCATTGATATTCGCTCTGCCCGAAATCTCTGGGTCTTTCAGAGAGCCACCAATATTTAAATTAAGCCTCGCTAAGCCAGAAGCTTGACTGACACTTGATACAAAAAATTGCACAATAGACAAATCAACGTCACCACCAACTGAGCCTGAAATGTCTCCCTTATGGCTAGTGAGGGATGCACTGAGTTCTCCTTGATTACCTTTGATCACAATGTTGTCTAAGACAAAGCTCCCATCGACTATGTCGGCAGAAACTGGACGATCAAGGCCAAACGCAGCGTCTTTTCGTTCAAGTGCATACTCCGAAATTTCAATACGACCGTTGGCTCTCTCTGCTTTTCCGGCATTAAAATTTAGGTCCACTTGGGCTGAAATTTGTCCTAGGAGCGACCGATCCTGGACAGACTGTGAGTTCAGCAGTAACAGCACCGGAGAGAAATCGAATTGTTTGAGCTGCAGCTGAATCCGGCTTTTTTCCCTAGCATTGAAGTTGTAGACGGCATCTACAGTCCCTTCTCCTCCCATTACGGCAGCGCTGAGCTTCGCTACCCCCCCAATGATATCAAAGGAGGCAAAGCTCGATGGCATTTGAGTTCCTCGAACAGAAAAATCCTCTAGCTCGATGGACGTAGATGATTTTAAGGCCCCCAAAAAGCCTTGTCCGGCGGATTTTATTTTCATCCGGCCCCTGAGTGGGACATCTAGACGAGATACCATGTCCAAATCGGCCAACTGAAGTTCGCGCGTATCGACCTTCCAGTCTAAATGCCCATCTGAGCCATAAGAGATACCGCCGTTTATACGGCTGGACCGTTTGAGAATTCGGCATTCGTCGACGGAATAGGCTCCACGGGTGTACCCACCTGAAAGGTACACAGCCTTGAAGCGCTCTCCCTTCCACTCCCAATTCGTTCCACTGATTTGGCCATTCACCTCCAATTGGTGGAGTGACAGTCCACCCGATACCCGAAGTGCTCCCGAAAAAGGCCCAGAAAGCGTCTCAGGGAACCACCAAATTGGATGCGTTAGATGTTGAAAAATTTGGATAAAGTCTTGGATATTTCCTTGGGGAATCCTAAAATTCAAATCGGCAGAGTCATCTTTGCCTAGCTTTAAGACACCATCAGCCGCGTAGAGAGTTGCATTTCGCGTTCCCTTAACTTTTTCGAAAATAAGATTTTGCGGGTCATCATCCCAGATGATTCGTCCTTTAGTGTCACCCAGAAAGAGATTTAGATAATAGGTGTCTTTTAGGGCAACGTCGACTTCGACTAAAACTCGAGAACTCGGCCCACGCACGCTCACCTGAACCGGGCCTGAACCACGAGACTCGTTGTCTGCGATCTGACCTAGGTCCGCCAAGTCGAGGGGCCCTTCTGCAAACAGATCGTACCCTTTCTTAAAGTCTAGCTTCCCTTTAACTATCAACTTCGAGTTTGGCATGCTGAGTTGAACGCCCGAAGGATAGAGCCCTGTTGGGTCAACCCGAATCTGACCCGCCAATTTAATTTTTGGAACGTTGAATACCTTTTTCAAAGGTTTCACTTGGCCGAGTCTTTGATTATCCAGGACAAAATTTTCAATCGAACTGGCTAACTCTGCCTTAATTTCCCAGGGCTGTGAGCCCGACTGAGTATTCACGGTGAGATTTATTGGGCCGTTTATCCGAAAATCCAACGGATACACATCACGAAGCGCAGCTGCACCGAGCCAGTGGATATGAGCTCCCTGGAATATCAAAGGAACGGTCACACTCCGTGTCACGCCCAACGCATATTTAACCGGGCCAATCTCAATTTTTCCACCGTCTCCTGCCTGTTTCCCTCCGATTCGAGGACGCTGCTCAGTTTGAATCAGCCCCTTCACCAAGGAGACGACTCCTCCTCCGGGACCATTTTCCCACTTAGCAGCAAGCTGAACCTGATCTGCCGCCCATTTCTTGAATTTTAAACTTTGAACATTCAAGGAGCCTTCAGCCTTCAGCGTTTGAAGCCATTTTTCCAGATTAGCTTGGATTGTACCGGTAAACGACACACTTCCTGACGGTGCCTCTTTGGCCGGCAAAAGGCCTGTCATTAGGATAAGTTTGCTCAGGTCTCCGTCAACCTTCACATTTAATTGAGCCTTAAGTGCCTTTCTGTCTAAGAGATTTCCGGTAACCTCTCCCTGGGCACCTAGAATGAATCCATCGTTCTTTAAGGACAGTGTGTCAACCTGTAGTCCCAGAGCGTTTACGTAGGCAACCGCCCTGAGGTGATCAATTGCTACAGGAATTCCGATTGATTTCAGGAGGGACCCTCTAACATTTTCCAGCTCGGCATCCGCAGAGTAGCCCAAGCCTCCTCTTCCTGACCACTGTGACAACCTGAAATTATTGGCATGGACCTCAAGTGTGTCCTCTGAATTCTTAAATTTCAAAAGAATATCGGAGTTTATTAGACCAACCGATTCGGCTCTTACATTTAAAAGTTCATCCCAATGGAGTTCCACTTTCGCTAAAGTATTTGTTGGTACATTCTTTTTTGAATCAGACGCTGCCCCCTGATCTAGAATCAACTCAATTTTGCTATCGACAATCGTAACTTCATGGATCCGAATTGAGCCCGAAAGAGCTTGGAGAGGAACGAAGGTAAAATCAATGCTCTTAGCTTCGACTTTGGAACCTGGGGGCAACCCTACAATGTTTCGTTCTGCTAGAGAAACTCTTGGATTCCGTACCGAAAACCCCGGGGGATAAAATTTGATCGAAATTTCGGAAAAATCAGCATTTACGCCCAAGTCTTTCGGCACATAACGACTGGCGATAGTCTTTAGTATTTTTGCGAAAGTCTGACTTTGGATAAACCACATCGCGCCCAAAACCAGAGATCCAACAACCAAGATAAAAGTGAGAAATGGCCTTTTGATCATACATCCAAATTGTTTCAGTTTCGCAATTGAGCCAAACGGTAGATCACATCTCGGTAACTCGGGTCTATTTCCCTGACCTGGTCATAAAATTCTCGAGCTATTGTGAATTTGTTCAAAGACTCATAAGCACGACCCATTAGGTAATAGAGTTCAATTTTTTCCTCAAATTTAATCTCTGTGTCTCTCAATACTGGCTGAATACAAGAAACCGCATCATGGGGTCGCCCCATCAGAACAAAACATAACCCTTCCAAGCTTACAGCAGAAAGCATTAGCCCCCCTGCACCTTCCGAAAGGGCGTCAATTCTTCGAACTGCTCCGGAAAAAAGCCTTGCAGCAATAGGATAGATCTCCATTTCCAGAAAACCAATTCCAAGATCGATCCAATCTTTGGGCGTCGCACTCGCAAGGTCTTTTTCGAGCCTCTTCCCAAAATCATCCATGATCTTCTCATCCTTAAAAAGGGCGCCAAAAGGGCTTAGTGCCAAACCAGTGGGATCTTCTACCAATAAGTCCAGTCCAAGCTCCAAATCACGATCCAAATCCTCTATGATCTGGTCGACGTCCACAGCTTCAGGAGCTTCCTTTTTCTTCTTTCCTAAATAAGATCTCGGTCCTCCTTCCGAGGACAGAAGACTCTCTAACTCCTGAGCTTGGAGCTTCTTTAGCGCCTCCTGGGCAGCCACGTTTCCTGGTTCAATAACTAAAATATGATGCAGAACTTTCTTAGCGTCCTGGCCTAGACCTTCTGCTACTAAAATGCTGGCACTCTGCAAGAGTTCCTGCGGCGTTCCGGTCTTTTCCACACGAACAGCAACTCGAGAAGAATCGGCTGTGCCCAGTTGAATCTCGCCGTCAGCAATTTCATCCGTAAGAGAGACCTTTGCCGGCACCTTCATTCCAGAAAGGATTGCAGTTTTTTCGATCAGGTCATCCCCAAGATCGATTTTTGTCCCCTCGGTACTTTTAGAAGAGTCTTCCATGATTCCGGCTCCGATCTTTGGAACCTAATCGTAACACTACGCAGATATTAAAGATTTGGATAAAACAGAGCAGTTCGGTTCCTTAAAGGAATTTTACTCATATTTCGGAAGAAACTCCTCCAAAAAATGAGTATCGTAGTCGCCATCTCTGAATTTCTTGCTACTCAGAATTTTCTTCTGGAACGGAATATTTGTTTTAATCCCTTCCACAACAAACTCGTCCAAAGCTTGGCGCATCTTGGCAATCGCTTCATCCCGAGTAGGAGCATGTACAATAAGCTTACCTAGCATTGAGTCGTAAAACGGGACTACCTTGTATTGATTATAGACAAAAGTATCGACGCGAACACCGAACCCACCTGGAAAATGCAGACCGGTAATCTTTCCGGGCGAGGGGGCAAATCGATCAGGATCTTCCGCATTAATTCGACACTCGATCGCGTGTGAACGAATTTTTATATCGCTTTGTTTCAATTGAATTGGCTTACCCGCGGCGACTCGAATCTGCTCCTTAATAAGGTCGACGCCCGTAACCATTTCCGTCACAGGATGCTCGACTTGAATTCGAGTGTTCATCTCCATGAAATAGAACTTCTTGTCGCGATTATCGACCAAGAACTCGACGGTCCCTACATTCTCGTAGTTGACCTCAGCGCACAGCTTGAGCGCAGCCTCGCACATTTTTTCTCTCTGAGTCGCATCTAGAATTGGACTTGGGCTTTCTTCGAGAATCTTTTGATGGCGCCGTTGAATCGTACAGTCCCGTTCTCCCAGGGCAATTCGATTTCCAAAGCGATCACACAACACCTGGATCTCTACGTGGCGAGGGCTCTCACAATATTTTTCGACATACATCGCCGGATTGCCAAAAGCAGCTGCTGCCTCTGAGCTGACCCGATCGAAGGAACCCTTGAGCTGCTGTGCATTGTAAACAATGTGAATACCCCGTCCGCCGCCGCCGGCTGCTGCTTTCAGAATAATCGGGTATCCAATTCGATCAGCTTCCTCTAATGCAACCTGCACCCCAGGAACAGCTTCCAGAGTCCCTGGTAATAAAGGGACTCCAGCCTCTTTCGCTATCGCTCGCGCTCGAGTCTTTTCTCCCATAGCCCTGATATTGGCTGTAGTAGGCCCAATAAAGGTTATCTTACATTCACCACAAAGCCTGGCGAATTCAGCATTTTCCGACAGAAAACCATAACCCGGATGAATTGCATCCGCCTCAGTGATATCGGCAGCCGATAATAGGTTTGCAATGTTAAGATAGCTTAGCTTCGACTGGGGCGGCCCAATGCACACTGCCTCGTCGGCCAGTTTGACATGTAATGAACTCTCGTCGGCGGTAGAATAGACCGCGACCGTGGGAATTCCCATTTCCCGGCATGCCCGGATCACCCGGAGTGCAATCTCACCCCGATTGGCAATCAATACTTTACGAAAAAGGGGAGTCTCAGCTGCCATAGTATCCCCGAATCAGGGTTCGATCAGAAAAAGAGGCTCGCCAAACTCGACCGGCTGCCCGTTCTCTGCCATCACAGAAACAACTTTGCCCGGAAATTCTGCTTCAATTTCATTCATCAGCTTCATGGCTTCGATAATACAAAGCACATCGCCCCGTTTAACAACTTGGCCCTCGCGAATGTAAGGCTCAGCAGTTGGGGATGGGGAACGGTAAAAAGTCCCAACGAAAGGCGATACCACTGGCTTTTGATTCCCATTAGTTACAGCCGAGTTTGCATTGGTCTGGGGCTTTGGTGCCTCGCTGGAAGAAGTAGCCTGCTGCACCACCTGAACCTGGGGCTGTGAAGTCATTTTTTGCATCGAAGCAAGCTGGGGAATTTCATAAGCCGCGTGCCTTGATTTTAACTTAATCCGCTCGCCGCTCTTTTCCCATTCCAGCTCACCGACCTCATGTTTTTCCATGAGTTCGAGAATTTGTTCCAAATGTTGTAAATCGCCTTGCCTAGATTCTGAAGAAGCTGGACGAGAAGAACGCCCGACAGCCTTCGCCTTTTTCGGTTTAGCCACTTATTTATTCGCCTTTTCTACGTAGGAGTGATCACGGGTATCCACCTTGATCATATCTCCTTCTTTTAGATGAAACGGTACTGCAACCACTGCCCCGGTTTCCAGCTTTGCTGGCTTAGAGCCACCTGTCACGGTATCACCCCGGAAAGAAGGTTCAGTCTCAACAATTTTCAAAACAACGAAGGTTGGAAGCTCGACGCCAATGGGGCGCTCATTGAAATACATCACCTTAATAACAAGGTTTTCCTGGAGGAAGTCTTTTCCATCCCCTAATTGTTCTTCAGTGAGAGCAACTTGTTCGTAGTTAGCATTGTTCATGAAATGGTAACCAGCCGCATCGCGGTAAAGGTACTGCATTTCCTTTTCTTCGGTGTTCGCGCGATCTAACTTGTCGCCAGAAGTAATCGTTCGCTCAATCACGTTTTGATTAAGCATATTCTTCAGTTTTGTTCTTGTGAAAGCACGGCCCTTGCCTGGACTCACGTGCTGAAAGTCTACGATCTCAAAGGGGACGCCATCGATCTCGACTTTAAGACCTTTTCGAAATTGGTTGGTAGCGTACATGCCTCATTGGTAACTGAGTGCGGGCTGGGTGTCAATGTGGACTATTTAGCGGTTCGGGCAATATCACGAATAGCTCGATAGCGGGCTACCCGCTGTAAAGCGGACTGTAACGTCTCAATATAATTAATTCTTTTGCGGATTCGCGCCTCAGGATCTTTCGAAATCGCCCCACCCGCTTCCTCAATCGAATAGGCGGGAATAGGCTCTAAGTGGGGATCTGACTTTAGAACCAATGCTCCCTTTTCATAGGACTGGACTTCCAACTCTTGGACGATGCGCGCTGCCTCGGGGTCCTGGGGGGCAAAATAGAGCAGCATCTTATAAGCCGACAAAGCCTCTGCAATCCTTCCGAGAATCAAACAAGACTCTGCAATCAATCTTTGGGCAACGAGGTTGTCAGGGATGTCCAAAATAATTGGGGTGAGTTCATCGATGACTTCGGTATAGAGTTTCTTATCAAAGTACGCTCTGGCCAGAGCGACTCTGCCACCCACGAACTGAGGGTGAAAACGAAGACCTTCTCTGGCAATGGTAATGGCTTCATCGACTAGACCGGCCTTCCTGTAAGCTTCAGCTAGTGGCGCAAAAACGCGCGAAGAAGGGTCGCTCTGATACTTCTTTAGATATTTATAAATAATCGGATGATATTCTTTTGCCATTACCCAGAAATCCCAGCCTCTTTCGAGTTTAATATGCGAGGCGTGATAAAAATAAATAACTCTGTCCGGTCGGTGTTGTCGTTTTCACTCCCGAAAAGCGCTCCCAGAATGGGTATTTTTCTAAGAATTGGAAAGCCGCTTGACGTGCGCTGAGACTGCATCGAATAAATTCCCCCGATAACCAGAGTCGAACCGCTGTCGACCAAGACCAGGGTCTGCATGTTTCGGTTTCCAATCCCCTGATTTCCGCCAGCAAGAGCAATCGGAATGTCTTTTGAAACCGTCAGATCTAAAAGAACCGAGCCCTGATTGGTAACGGTTGGTTTCACCTTTAGACTCACATTAGCCTGCTGAACTGAACTGGTTGGAACGGTCCCGACCCCTGCTACTGTGGTGGTTCCAGGCACCAATACTGGCGTTCCCTGTACAATATTTGCAGTTTGTTTATTTAAGACCACTGTCTTTGGCGACGCGACGACTCTCAACTGACTTTCAGTCTCACCCCAAGTAAGAAGCGCATTCAATCGCGGGGAGCCCGGAATAAAACTTAAGCTAGGCGAAAGTCCGAAGGTCCCAGCCTGGGGACTTTGAGCACTAATTCCAGAGCCCGAAGCAAAAACGCCGGGTGATCCTATCATTTGATCTATAGGATTCGCCCCGGAGAAGCTGGCAAAGAGATTCCCCGTAGCATTCGAGGAAATACCTAGACTGCCGTTGAGGCTCTTTGTGAAGCCTTCGGTGGCCTCGATCACTTTCGCTTCGATCATCACCTGAGGGGTCTGGGTGTCTAAAATTTCGATTAGCTTCTTCATTTTTTCAATCTGCTTGGGGACATCTTGTATAATGATACTGTTGGTTCGAGCGTCTACTTGAACGATCCCAGCGCTTGTAGTTACGCCACCAGCGGCAGAGCTTGAACTACTGGTTGAGGCAAACTTAGTTATAATGGTCGCCAGATCTGAGAGGTCTGCGTAGCTAATCGGAAAGACTTTAGTCAAACGGGGAGCATTGGCCTGAGCAGCCTGCTCTGCCGCGTGCTCTTTAACTCGCGCCGCAGTAAGATCATCCAATGTTGAGATTCTTAAAATATTGTTACTTCTTTCAGCCCCAAGATGACCCACTCGAAGAATGACGTCCAAGGCTTGATCCCAGGGCACATCTACAAGGGAAATAGTAATCTTCCCTCTAACTCCGTCGGCCACGACAATATTAAAGCCGCTGGCCTCGCCAATGAGACGCAGGACATCGGTAATTTCCGTATCCCGCACCTGGAGCGTGACGGGAGTGCCTGAAAATTTCTTTGACTCCACAGCTTCAGTAAATTGTTCAAGTCTACTCTTAGGCCCACTTGAGGCAGCCGATGTTTCACCCTCGCCACCCTCCACTGAAGGGCTAGCAACTGGTTCGGGCGTAGTGTCGGGTGCAGCAGAAGATGAAGTAATGGATGATTTTTCATCCCCTACACTAGATGAATTTCCCGAATTTTTCTTCTCAGGTGTCACCGATGGAGTTGCAGTCCCCTGGATTTTTACATGAATGGAGTTACCCTCTTGCGTTGCTTCGACGC
This sequence comes from Bdellovibrio sp., assembly GCA_016185105.1. GTDB lineage: Bacteria > Bdellovibrionota > UBA1018 > UBA1018 > UBA1018 > JACPOE01. The sequence continues at coordinate 6,351 of JACPOE010000032.1, read as the reverse complement.
TCCCCATTTGCCTGAGTTGAATTACGATTCGAACGGTGTTGGGCTGATTCTTAACTGAATAAGGGCTGATCAAAGCAACATTACTATTAAAGGATGAAGTATCAATTTTTCTAGAATTGCTCTTTGAAAGAATCGCATCCTTGATTTCAAGAACAACTTGCTTGTCCTGCTCATTTTCCTGTTTTTCGAAACTCAGAGGGCCATCTGCTTGAATCGTAAGCTCACTAGGGTCCTGCGTTCCCTTAAATTCAATTGAGGTAATTTTCGAGGCGCCCATAGCTATCGAGGAAAGCATACCCAGTACGACTATCCCCCTTTTCAAAGAAACGAAAAAGAGAGGAAAGACATTTCCTTGAACCTTATTCAGCTGCTTCCTGCAACTTTGCATACTATCCCCCTACTCATTAAAGCCTCTACTTCGGCACTGATCCCGTGTAGCTATCTAAAATTTTTTGCGCACTCTGTGCGTCCATTTGCCCTCCGCTCAGTTGCTGCGCCGCTTGAGGCGGCAAACTCAATGAAGGCATGCTTTGCGGTGGCGCTCCCCCTGGGGACACCATGCCTTGTACCCCAACATTTTGCGAGGCCACCGGCGGCTGAGGCGGCTGCCCTGTGCCACTCATGTTAGCCGCAGGATTAGGTAAGTTTGGGTCCTTCATTCCCCCTGCTGCACCCGGAGCTGAGACGCCATTTGGCATCGATCCTCCGGAGCTACCACTTGAAGTGCCGCCTACCGTACCTTCTTTGGCGGTCCCTTTAGAGCCAGGCATGGTGAGTTCAACATACACAGACTCTTCTTGTCCTAAGAGGTTAAGAGCCTTTTCCCTTACTTTAATTTTTTCAGGAGTAATACTTACAATGACGCCGCCTTTGGATCCTAAGTGCATTTTCTCGGACACGAAAAAAGTATTTCCTTCTGGATCGACAATCAATGCCCTCAGTTTAACGGGACCGGTGAGCAACCCACGGTAAATGTAGCCGTCAGCGGGAAATTTCTCCAAAGGCGTCTTTTTCACAACTTTTTCTTGGAGTAGCTCCGGTTTTTTAAACGGATCTCGAACCTCCAAAAAGGCCTCTTTCACCACAACTTCTTGACCAGCTGCCGTACCAGGAACGCCCCCGTTTGAAGTAGAGTTGGCAGAGCTACCCGAAGATGGCACCGGGGCAGCGCTGACCCCAGTGGCCGGTGCCGAACTTGAGGTACTCGGATTCGATGCAGACGTAGGATCCGAGGTATCAGCCTGAGCTAGAGTCGGAAAGGAAATCAAAAAGAGTAGGGCAAAAGCTCCCGCCCTTGAGGGCCGATGGTGGGATGGTTTCCTCAAACAGGAGGCCCTCACTTCTTGCCTCCAGTCTGCCCATCCTTAGGCGCGTCAGTACTACTCCCAACCCCTTGAGAATTGTTGGTATAGGTATCGTTTGTTCCAATTTTATCTTCTTTTGTCCCAAGGTAGCTGAAGGTCTTCAAATCGATACTGCCATCCAAATTAACAAATTTCGCCAATGCCGAACCTACGGGTTTCATCTGAAAAGAGTCGATTTGAATGATATCGCTCATATTGGAAATTCGATCCATGAAAGCCAAGACTTGGGAATAGGCCCCTTGAAATCTCAAATCGTAGTGCTGCTCAGAATAAAACTCTTTATTCGATGATTCTCCCGGCCTCAACCCAGAGATCTTTAGACCAGAACGTTTAGCCTCAGTAATCAAGGCCTTCATAAACCCAGGAACATCGGAGCGCTCCGGAATGGAACTCTTTGTTTCCTGAAGATCCAAAGCCAATTGTCGAATTTCCACCTTTTTGGTCTCGAGACCTTTAACGAATCGATCGAGATCCTTCAGTTTCGCTTGAGCCTTCTGAGCATTTGCTTTGGCAGTTTCGATTTCTTTCCGTTTCGACACAAGAGGAGATTGGTCACTATTTGTGAATTCATAATAGTCGTATCCCAGGTACCCCAGATAAGCGACGAGGAGCAAGGTTAGCGGCAGCTTGTTGATCAAATCGTTGATGCGATCAAGATTCAACTGTCTTACCTCCTCTTTCCCTTCAGCTCAAAAGTCGCAATTTCAAGACCCCCATCCTTGTCCTGTTGTGAGTTTTTCAACTCAAAACCGGAAAAATTTGAGTTTTCATTGAGGCTCTTCATAAAATCCGAAATCTGCCCGTATCCCAAGGATGCACCCCGAACAACAACCTCATTTTTCTCAACTCTGAAATCGGTCAACCAAACTTCCGCCGGAATCGTGCTAGACACGGCCGAAAGAAGTTTCCCCTGTGCTCCTCTCATGGCCGTAAGCTTTTTCACAACATCAAGCTTAGTTCTAAGTAGCGCCTCGTCATCATCAAGCTGCTTTTTGATCGGTTCATAGGTTTTATATTTCTGAGCGTCGTTAAGGTATTTTGAAGCCTCATTTTGAGACTTCGTTACAGCCTCTTCCAGCTTCTTTAATTGTTCTTCTTTGTAGTTATCTAGGAGATATGAAGCCAAAAAACCTACAACCAAAGGGACTGCAATTTTCCGGATCGGAACCCCTTTGAACGCATCAAAATCCATTTTCCCAAGAGGGCCCCCACCACCGCCCCCTTTTCCACCGTCAGCACCCCCTGTTTGCTTTTTGAGCGCAAGGTTGATTTTGATCACTTTGTACCTGCTCGGAGTGCCAATCCAATCGGTACGGCGGCAATGGGCGCAATATTGGTGAGATATTCTTGAGTGAATACGGCTGGATCATAAGAAATTGAATTGAAGGGATTTAAGAGTTGAGTAGGAAGGCCTAAGGAATCCTCAATCACTTTGGAAAGACCTTGAATTTTTGCACTACCCCCGGTCAAGAGAACATAGGCTACCGGCGCTCCGGTTGAAGAGGCATTGTAAAAATCCAGTGCCCTTTTAATTTCAGTAGCAAAATTATCCGCCATCACGTGCATTAACTCGCTTACTTCCTGAGGAATCGTTCCGCCATTGCCACCTGACCCACCGCCGAGTCCTTCGTAAAGACAGGCACCCCAGCCTGGACCACCACAAGCTTCAAAGCACTTGCGCCTATATCAACAATCGCGACAGCTTCGGATGGATTAGGGGGGTAGTTGGCTTCATAAAGATTCTGAAGTGCAAAAAAATCAGCATCCACAATTTTTGCTTTTAGACCAGCGTCTTCAATACACGTCATGTAGGTATCCAAGACGCTTTTCTTCACCGCAACCAAGATCACATCTGCCTTGTTATCTTTTGATCTAGAGAGCAGCTGAAAATCCATCACCACTTCGGACACATCAAAAGGAAGATATTGCTCTGCCTCCCAAAAGACTTGCTCCTGGAGATCTTTTGCGTCAGGGGCATCGATGTTCATTCTCTTAATAATCAACGAGGTCCCTGAAAGGGCCGTTGTGACCATTTTGTTACTTAGACTAATTTGATTAAGAAGAGACTTGATACTTTCTGTAACAGAAATCGGATTCACAATTTCCCGATTCACAATAATATCTTCTGCGAGTTGAACTATACCAAAATGAAGAAGCTTCCAGGTCTTTCCAGTTTTTTTCAACTCTACCAACTTAACAGAAGAAGATCCGATACTGAGGCCGACAGCAGTTGCCCCTGAGTTTGATAACGAACCGGATATTTTCTCTATTAATTGTTTAATAAGACTTTCTGCCACATAAATATTCTACAATCAGGATAAAATCTAGTCGAAGGAAATATCCGCTGAAGGCCCACTCAATAGCAAAACAGTAAGACGATCTAAGCGATTTTCCGTCAAGTCCTTGACAGAAATTATTCCAAACCCAACAGTGTCGACTTCCTTGCTTTCAGCGCTGCTGCCTTGAAATGGATCATAACAATATTCTGTCACGAGCCCAGGTATTCCAAGTTTCCCTCCTTGATCGTGATTCAGTAGGAAAAAACTGCCGCCCCATTTTCCACCAGACAAAACTCCGGTGCGCACCTGAGCAGGACCTACTAACGGAAGAGAATTAGCGCAACTTATCACGGGACCCACTGCGAACTCTAATCGTTCTAGATCTGTAATTACAAACTTGAAAGGAGACCTTGATACGGCAGCTTCTTTTTTTACTCGATTAATTTCCAAAGCAAGTTGCCTTGCTAAAGAACGGCTGGCCCATTTTGGCCAGCGATCCATCACAATCGGAACAGCCGAAAGGGCCAAAAATAGAATCACCGTGGCCGCGATCCAAACTCTCCGATTTCTTCTTAATCGAATTTCAACTTTTTCCCAAAGTTCGTAGTTGGACCACTCCCCTTTTGACCATCGCTCCTCGGCTACATCGGTGTCATGAATTGGAACCATAGAATATCACCTAACAAATAGTAATAGATTGCTCCTACCACTAAAAAAGGCCCATAGGGTACAGAGAGTTTCATCACATCTTTTCTTTTAGTAGCTAACGCCCAACCAATTCCAACAATGCTACCCACGACCGAGCTAATAAAAATGGTGGCAAAAACACCGCCTGGTCCGAGGAATGCACCTATCATAGCAAGAAGTTTAACATCCCCACCGCCTAGGCCGGAACGACCACTCCAGTGTTGGTACGCCCAAGCCAGAGCATAAAACACAGAAAATCCAAAAGCTGCCCCAGTCCAACATTGCAGCCACGGGACCTGTCCACCCAGCCAGCACGTGGCTAACCCCAAACCTAGGCCACCCAAACTCAGTGGATCAGGAATAATTCGGTGTTCAAGATCAATGAAAGCAATTGCCACCAGCAATGCAAGAAAAGGCCAATCTCGAAAAACCAGCGACCAACTCCAGCCGAAACGCATCAAGGCGGCTAGAAAGAGCATCCCGGTTAAGAGTTCAATAACCGGATACCTCGGCGAAATTGTAGTCTTACACGCCCGGCACTTTCCTCTTAAGAAAAGATAACTAAATACAGGGACATTATCATACCAGGAGATTTGTTTTTTACACTTCGGACACTGACTCCTTGGACGTACCAGGGACTTTCCCTTAGGCAGCCGCGCCACGACCACATTCAGAAAGCTCCCAACGACAAGTCCCATCGCAGTTGCAAAAATCTCGGACCAAGGGGATTCTAAAATTGCAAACATCGTTCATACCTCCCGCCAATGAATTAAGAGGCCAGCGCACAAAAGTAAGAAAGCAATAAGTACCAAAGCGTAGCCTAAAGAGACAGCTAAGAACGCGGGGGAAACAGGAAGTCCATACGTCACCTTGGTTCCGAGGTTGAAGTATTCTAAATTCGGTAGAATGGCGGCGATTATTTTAAGCGTTAGCCTCGCAAATCCTGTCTCTGCGTGGGTAGCCAATACCCTCAGCTGCGAAATATTGGTGCCGATGAGATAAAGGCCAGCTGAAAAAATTACCGTAATCGAGGTGGTCGAAAAAGATGAAAAAAAGATCGATAAACTGGCAACCACCCAGCTCTGAAAAAGAATTAAAACTAGAGCCCATAAAAGAATCGGAGTTACCGTATCGGTGCGAAGAGTAGTTAAAAGAAGAATCCCTAGATAGACTCCAACCAATAATAGCCAATTCAAAGCAATTGCCCCAGCCAATCCTAAAAACTTCCCAAGCACGAACTGGGCCTTGGTGATTGGACGGGAAAGAGCCATATGGATTGTTCTTCTTTCAAGCTCCCGACTCATCAAGCCCGATCCCGTAAAAACTGCAATCAAGGTGCAAGACACCATCACCGCGGACAATCCGAAATCTAGTACCACTCTCTCTGGATTCACGGCTGTCAGCCTGGAAGCCAAGTACCCAACCCCGAATAAGAGCCCAGCGACTAGAATAAAATTATAAAGGACCTTGTCTCGGACAATATCCAGAAGGCTCACCCACCCTACGGCCCGCATCACTGAGAAAGTGGTAGGAAAGCTATTATTTTTCATGGGTGTTTTTCTCCTCAGAAGTCTTGGCCACGGGCTCATAAAAAAAGCTTTCTATCTCTGAAGCGGTCTTAAATTGATGAGTAGGACCACTGACCTTCAAGACCCCCTTTTGAATAACAGCAACCTGATCGCAGATTTCCTCCACGTCCGGAATAATATGGGTACTGAAAAACACAGTTTTTCCGGCAGCTTTAAGACTCTGCATCAACTGCCGAATTTCTTTCCTACCAATTGGGTCCAAACCGCTCATAGGCTCGTCAAAAACCAAAACCTTAGGGTCGTGCAGCAGCGACTGGGCGATACCTATTCTCTGAAGCATCCCTTTGGAAAATTTCTTTAACTCTAACTTCTTAAAATCGGACAAACTGACCTGAGATAGCACTTCTGGAATCCTTTTTCGAATCAAAGCCCCCCCCATGCCCGAAAGCACTCCAAAATAATTCAGAAGCTGCTCAGCAGTCAGGTGATCGT
>JACPOE010000024.1:8006-13977 GCA_016185105.1 Bdellovibrio sp. | reverse complement strand
TTAATGACTACTGAGTCCTTTGACCTCACCTCAGAGACTCCAGAAAAACAGCAAGAGTTGCTCAAAGAATACGGACTAGATGCTTCCAAACGGAAGGTCAGCCGTCGAGTAGAAGTTAGCACTGGATCTGGAAAGCAAACCTTGTACCTTGGAGAAGTTCACCCAGTAGGAGGAAGCCAGTTTGCCCTACTTGAAAAAACAGGCGCCGACGGAAAAACTGTTTTGGATGAAACCAAGGTCCTTCTCATTCCAGGACACTTCAAATCGGCTTTTGATCATGATTTCACCTACTGGCGAAACAAGAAAATCTTCAGCATGTCAGCCCATGAAGTCACTCGATTCGATTTGCAGGGTTCCTATGGCCCGATCCACGGGAAGCGGGTCAACGGAATTTGGACTTTAGATGCAGAAGGCGAGAAAGACCTTCCTGGGGATATTGAAGCCATCGATTCTCTTCTGACTGGATCTACTTATCTTGTGGCTAGAAAATTTATTTCCGAAAATAAAAACGATCCCAAGGCCAAGGCTGCCCTGCAGGGTTTCTCTCATGTTGTGGACTTAAGACTGACTCGGGAGAAAGTAGAAACTCCTAAGGGCGAGTCAAAGACACCTCATGTCGAGGTCGCCTCGGTTCAGCTCACACTCTATAAGAAAGAGAAGAAAGGCCCTAAGCCGACTGATCCTATCACCTCTACGGTCTACGCTACCGTTTCAAACCTTGATCCTCTTTTTGAGCTAGATTCTTACTCAAAGGAAAGAGTGAATAAGAGCCTAAAAGAGCTACGGCTCACTAAGCTAATATCCTCCATGGACCGCTTCGGTGCAAAAAAGGTCGAGTTTTCTGGTGCAGCTTTAGGAGGAAAATCACTGATTCTTGAAAACAGCGGTGGAAAGTGGAAGTTGCCCCATATCAAGACGGATTTGGCTCCCGAAAAAATTTCTGAAAAACTACAGGACACTTTAGAAAGGCTTTCTGGAAACCGAATTCAGGAGTTTTTTAAGGGTCGAGATATTCCAGTGGGTGAAGAAAATGGTCTCACGTTTACTTTGCACGGAGAAAAGGATGCTGTGCAACGCCAACTTCTTTTTTGGAAAAAGAATAATCGCCTCTTTGGAAAAGACCTCCTTCACCGCCGCGACGAGGCGTTCTTAGTTGATAATTCTATCACCGACGCGCTTCCCTGGAGCCCTGACTATTTTTCGAAAAAAAATGAGACCAATTCCCTAGAAAAATCAGATAAGACTAAGGAATGATGGAATGTAGACGCTGTGGGAATCGATTTCCAGAAACTGGGTTAAGCTCGCTCCAACCCTTGAGTTGTCCGCACTGCGGCGCGTCTCAGAATCCAGAGCAGTCGTCTTTTGATGCACTTAACCAGATTCTTCAAAACTACTTTAAAGATTTGAGAATGATTTTAACTGAGCCCGCTCGGTTTTTTAAACAACTTCCGATGAAAGGCGGACTTTCTGGCCCACTCGCTTTTGCACTTGTCACTCACTGGATAGGGTCGACGCTCTCCTATATTTGGAAAGTCTCCCTAGGAACCGCATTCTTCAAGTTTTCCCATTCTTTATTTCAGGTACTGGGTGACGTGGTCGATCTCAACTCGCCAGGAAGCGGGACTGAGTTCATTTTGTTTAGAGACCGGATTTTTAACTGGATCACAGGCGCGGGGCCGATTTTGATTGATCCTTTTATGACTCTTATTTCGATCCTCTTCACTTCTTTTTTGGTTTTTGTTGGAGCCAGAATTCTAGTCCCTGCGGAAAAAATGCGCTCATCCGAAATCACCTACGAATCTGCAGTTCGAATTGTTGCCTTTGGCTTGACCCCGGCAATTCTTGCAGCCCTGCCCCTGGTAGGGGGTATCGTTTCTTACCTGCTGACTCTACTAGTGACCATCATTGGGGCAAAAGAAGTCTACCAGGTCTCCACAGCTAGGGGGGTTACTATTGCCCTGTTTCCAAAGCTTCTATTTCTTGGGATAATGGCAATGGGGCTGAGTTTAGTGCTATTCACACTGCTTCGTTTTTTTACTTCGATTTTTACCTAGGCCCCAAGTGGGGAGTTTCTGAGACTTAGAAAGCTTGTCCTAGCAATAGGATTTGTTGCCTTGGCCACCGTCGTAGCCGGCGAGACCTATCACCTTTACCACAGGCGACACACTAACGCGCCCACCGTCCAAACCCCCATTTCACCTTATCCCCTGGTTTTGGAGTCAGACCGTCTTACGCCTCTTCTAGGAAGTAATCATCCCCTACAACCTGACTTTTGCGACACCATCTACCTAGCCTTTTGCCAGAAGCAAGGCATCACCCGCGATCCCACCGGAAGCGTAAGGCCAGACCTAGAGGGAGAGCGCAGAGCCCTCGAACTCTATGAGGCACTCAGAGCAGCAAATCCTGAAAAAACAGCGGCCGAAATCGATGAAGACCTGGTAAAGAAAATTTATACACAAAACGAAAGGCAACAGATTCAACATATCTTTCAATGGGTCGTTCAAACCATGGAAGATCTCTTCGAAAAATCGCCCGAATTCACTGCACAGGAAAAGCACTGGCTAAAATCCCGACTTCGCAAAGTTCATTTGCAGATTCCGCCCCCCGCATCAATCTACGCGGACGAACCTGACCTGTTGACTAAAAATGAGGTCTATTACGAACGGACCCTCAATGGAGAAACCCGACTTCGTGTCGGAGGAGCCTTCTTGTTTACGGCCCGCTCCAAATTCAACTGGATCTTTACGATGGCCCATGAACTTGCCCATGATGTCGATCCCTGTGAAATCCGCTTTGCCCACCAAAGCTTTCCGCCCTACGACCGGTTAACCGCCTGCTTTTTAGAAAATGGAGTGATTGCACGACGAAATACTCGTGCCGAATGCGGTGCCAATGACCAGCTTTCAGAGGTTTTTGCGGACTGGGTGGCGGTCCAAATTACTGCTGTGGCGCTCGAACATTTCGCAACGGAATTTGACCCCAACCAGGTGCGAGCGGCGGCGCAAAACTCGGTTCGCGACCTTTGCGAACAGAACACGGAGGAGGTGCACAGTGACCTCGAGCTTCACCCCTCTGGTATTATTCGAATCGGCGTATTCGGCAAGAACCCAAGGATTCGCAGCATACTCGGCTGCAGACCCCTCGATAAACCGACAGATTACTGCACTTTTGATTGGAAAAAAGAACAAAGGACCTAACGTGAAAAATATGAAAAAATGCAAAAAAACCCTGTCCCTTAGCCTTGCGAGCAGCCTATTCATTTTCGCGTGCACTACGCCGGCCAAAAGCCGCCTAGAGGAGAGTAGCGGCCCCGTTCAACTGGGTAATAGCAGCGTCAGTATTGAATACATCTTGGGACGAGATCACTATCGATTCACCGCCCGATCTGAAGAAACCCGAGTTACCGGTACAACCTACTTAGACAAGCAACTCCTGAAAAAGGGGGAAATTGACCAGCAACGGTATCCCGGCTTTTTTACTCGAGCTTCCGAAATTGTTGATAATTTAAGCCGAGCGCCTGCCTCGGATACATTCTGTCGGAATCCCTTTATCATCACTATAAAGGCCCAGGAAAAGACCCGAACGGCAAGAGGGTGTCGTTCTTCGGACGATGGTGCGCTAAGTAAACTCATACGTGAAGGTGAATTCCTCTTGTATTCCAAAAAATAATGTCTTTTTATAGTGGATCTGAAAAGGGAATGAATCATGATCCACCGTGCCCGATTAAGCTATTCTGGTTTCATTGAAGTCATCTGCGGAAGTATGTTCAGCGGTAAGACCGAAGAACTTCTCAGGCGGATCCGAAGGGCTCAGATTGCGCGCCAGAAAGTACAACTTTTTAAACCAGTAACTGATAATCGTTACAGTACACAACACGTTCAAAGTCATGATGCAAACCGTCTGCCGAGTCTTAGTGTGGAAAAACCCAAGGACTTGCTCAAACAAATTGATGACCACACACGTGTAGTCGGCATAGACGAAGCGCAATTCTTTGACGATTCCATTGTCGAAGTTGCGCAGAAGTTGGCAGCTCGCGGAATTCAGGTCATTGTGGCAGGACTGGATATGGACTTTAAGGGACGCCCTTTTGGACCTATGCCCAAGCTTCTTGCGATCGCCGAAGACGTTACAAAACTTTCTGCAGTCTGTGTTATCTGTGGAAATGCCGCTTCCAGGACTCAGAGAATTACCGGGTCTAAGACCGACCAAATCACAGTGGGTGCCAAAGATTTTTACGAAGCCAGGTGTCGCGCCTGTCATGACCCCGGAATGGAAACCGTAGCACCCTCCCAAGAAAACCCAGTCAAACTGCTCAGGTTCGCACTCGAATGGCAGCCCTGCACTCCGAAGGTGTTTTCCAAGGACCTATTATCGATCCAAAAAGACCGGTCGTTTCCGTAAATTTAGCCAGAGCCGGAACTTTGCCATCCCATATCTGTTACAATGCTCTGAACTACTTCATGGATCCCAAAACTGTTCGGCAAGACCATATCAGCATTGCTAGGAAAGTAGATAATGACGAACGGGTTACTGGGAGCGAAATTTCTGGCCATAAAATTGGGGGCCGAATCGATAATGCCATTGTTCTGTTCCCTGACCCCATGGGGGCAACTGGAAGCAGCCTAGTTCGTGCGCTGGACCTTTATAAAACCCACGGGACGGCCTTTAAGTACATTTCTATTCACTGCATTGTGACCCCTGAATACATTAAGCGAGTCACTCAAGAACACCCTGATCTAAGAATCTACGCGGTTCGATTAGATCGTGGATTATCGCCGAAAAATGTGTTGGACTCAATTCCAGGCACCCATTGGGATCAGGAAAAGGGATTGAATCATAAGGACTACATCGTTCCTGGCGGTGGTGGCTTCGGAGAGGTAATGAATAATGCATTCGTCTAATGAGGATAAACACAAAGCCCCAAAAGTTCTGATTCCTGAAGTAAAAATCCAGGCAAGGCTGAACGAACTGGCACAAGAAATTAATCATGATTATCGGGGACGAGAGATTACTGCTGTTTGTATTCTCAAAGGGAGCTTTATCTTTTTCTCGGACATCATTCGCAGACTTGAGTCTCCATTGACGTGTGAGTTCCTCGGTGTCTCCAGTTATCAAAATCGTACAGTTTCCTCTGGAGAGGTTAAGGTCACTCTGGACCTCAACGAGCCCCTAGAAAACAAGAATGTCATTGTCTTTGAAGACATCGTCGATTCGGGCCTCACGCTGAGTTACATCATGAATACTCTCAGAGCCCGACGTCCGGCATCTTTGAAGAGCTGCTCTCTTCTACTGAAACCGGAATCCCTTAGGACTGAAATTGATGTCGACTACCTCGGCTTCAAAATTGGTAAAGAATTTGTAGTAGGTTATGGAATTGATTTTGCTGGTAAACATCGCGGTCTTCCATACATAGGCTACATCGAGCATGGACACTAAATCGATCTGTTCAAAGGCTCCTACCCGAATTGATCTTGCCGGTGGCACCGTAGATATTTGGCCTCTTTATTTGTTTTTAGAATCACCGACCACTTTGAACCTGGCCATTGATCTTTTTGCAGAGGCTGAGTTGAATTTTACTGACCCTACCCCTGCTTCGAGAAAAAAAAGCCAGGTGGTTTTGGAATCAGTGGACCAAGGCTTAAAAACCGAACTGAGCTGGGAAGAACTTGAAAAAAAACGGGACCTTCCGTCTGGTCTGGATCTCCACGCCCGATTGATTCGCTATTTTGTAACCAAGACTTTTGATTTCCAATCCATGGCTTCGCGTGTCCCCTACATGCACCTTAAAACGCGAGCACGTAGTCCCGCTGGAGCCGGCCTAGGGGGATCCTCGAGCCTCAGCGTAGCAATGACCGGTGCCCTCGCCAGCTGGATTGCCGAGCTGGACCCAAAGTCCAATTTCAAGACAATCCTAGAGGGAGATCAGCTGATTGAGATTGTCCGCGACGTAGAGACTACGGTGATTCAGGTT
>JACPOE010000024.1:0-7963 GCA_016185105.1 Bdellovibrio sp. | reverse complement strand
TGAAGTGGGGAGCGGGAACCCATTCCCGTAAATGGCTTCCTGAAGACTTAATCCCCGAAATAGAAAATCGAATTCTGCTTTTTTATTCGGGTACCTCCAGAAATTCTGGGATCAATAATTGGGTCCTTTTTAAAGAGTTTATCGACAACACCTCTGATGTCCGAAGTCGCTTCCAAAAGATTGCCGACTCTACCCGAGCGGTAGAAACGGCCCTCAACACCAGGGATTGGCGCGGCGCAGGTGAGGCAATCGCGCAAGAATGGGAGATCCGCAAGACTCTGGCCAAGGGAATTACCACTCCTGAGATCGATCGGGCCTTTTCAGAGTCTCAGGAAGAAGGTGTTCTCTACGGAAAAATTTGTGGTGCCGGAGGTGGAGGCTGTTTTTTTACCTACTTCCCTACACGATCTGAAGAAGCCCTTGAAGTCCAGAAAGCCAAAGTCAAAAGAATCTTTGAAAATCATGGAATGACCCACCTGAGTTTTAAAGGTGCGCGACAAGGACTTCAAATTCAGGTGAATCGTGCCTGAAACCCTGCGGTACCTGGGGCTTGAACTGTCTGGCGCAAAAAATCAAAAAACGGCCTTAGCGGTGATCGAATACTACCCCAAGGAAAGAAAAACTTTCTTGCTGGATGTTTTCGACAAGATCGCCCCGCATTCCGATCAGACTTCAGACCAAGCCTTGATAGAACTCATTCGAGAGGAAACTGGCAACGACAAACCCAAGAAGATGGGAGTAAACGTTCCTCTGACGCTACCACCCTGTTTGTCTTGCTCTCCTAGGTCTTGTTCTCCGAGTACCTCGCTCGCGGGGAACTGTGGTTCACCTTCGGTTCGCTGGATGAACCAATACATTCGCAAAGTAAGCCACGCCAAGAATCTTAAAAATAAAATTAATCCATTCACACCGTATACACAGCGACCGTTTGAACTCTGGGCACGGTATGAGCTTCTGAATCGTCTGCCTAAGAACCATTTTTTCGAAATAGATGAGGCCCTCGGCGGAAATCGAGCCCCTCTCACTGCCAGGATGCACTTTTTGAAAAAGCAGCTCAGACACTTTCCTTTATGTGAAGTCTGGCCAAAACTGACAGTTGCATTTCTTAGTCAAAAGCTTGCTCTTTCACCCAGGGTTATTCGTTCTTACCGGTTGCTCGAGCAAGGAGCTCATTTTCGAGAGTTGATTTTAAATGCGATCGCAAAACAGTATGAAGTCTTTATTTACGAAAGAGACCTTCGAAAGCTCGCTCAAAGTCTGACAGGTTTTGATGCCTTCCTTTGCGCTTTTACCGTAGTGTTGTCCGACCGGGGTGAATGCGCTAAAGTTCCTAAAGGTTTTCCAGAAAAATCCGGATGGGTCTGTTACCCGGAGGCTTAGATGCTTCGGTATTTCATTAAACGACTTCTATTTTCTATCCCTTCGCTCCTGGTATTCCTGATCGCACTCTTTTTCTTACTGCGACTGGCTCCAGGTGGCCCTTTCGACGGTGAACAAGTCTGGCCACCTGAGGTGCAAGCCAACATTCTGAAAAAATACCATCTTGACCAACCGCTTCATAGACAGCTCACAGAATGGTTAATTCAGCTAGGACATGGAGATTTAAACGAATCTTTCCAATATTTGGGAAAGCCGGTGACTGAAATCTTGGCAGAGACTTTTCCAGTCAGTCTTCTTCTCGGAACCTTGGCGCTAGGAGTTTGTATAAGTGTTGGAATTTTCTTTGGCGGTATTGCAGCCTGGAGGCAGGGATCACTTGCGGATCGTCTGCTCCTTTTCATTTCCTCTGTGAGTATCAGCCTTCCGGTATTTCTCATCGCCAGCGTTCTGGTTCTGATTTTTTCCCTTCAATTGAAATGGCTTCCTCCTGCCCTTTGGGAGGGCCCTAGTTCCGCAATCCTGCCAGTACTGGCGTTAAGCTGGCGGCCATCGGCAATTGTTTTCCAACTGACACGCTCTACACTCATTGAATCCCTTCGGTCGGACTTTGTTCGTACTGCAAGAGGTAAGGGCGTCCCGGAGTACGGAATCATATTTAAGCATGCTTTGAAAAACGCGTTGATTCCCGTCCTAGGCGCCTTAGGACCCATTGCTGCAAACTTAGTGACTGGATCTTTTCTCGTAGAACTGATTTTTCAGATTCCAGGAATGGGAAAATACTTTGTTCATGCAGTCCTGAACCGGGACTATCCTTTGGTTATGGGCGTTACCCTTCTTTATGGAGGGATTCTCATTTTAACCCATATTCTTGTGGACCTAGCGTATGCCCTAGTTGATCCACGAATCCGCCTGGGAGAATCTTTGTGAGGCAGATATTTCAAAAGCAAAATCGATTTTTGACTTTCTGCTGCCTGGCTCTTAGCCTCATGGCTGGGATGGCGGTATTTGCTCCGCAAGTCACCCACTATTCCTTTGAAGAGCAAAATATTTCAGAAAAACTAGAGCCTCCCTCTGCCAAACACTGGATGGGCACAGACACTTTGGGTCGAGACCTTTATAGTCGTGTCGTGTACGGTGCGAGACTTTCTTTGCTAGTGGGATTTGTTACTGCCATTAGCGGCCTATTACTAGGTGTGTCAGTGGGCGCAATTGCAGGATATCGAGGCGGAGCCATTGATTTACTCTTAATGAACTTGGTCGATTTTCTCATGATTTTCCCATCAGTACTGATGGCGATTCTGCTCATGCTTCTTTTTGGAAGAGGTCCTCTTGGAATCATTCTCGCAATTTCGATTACTTCTTGGCTCTCGCTAGCTCGGCAGGTGAGAGGCCAGGTCATGCAAGCCAAAAGATTCCCATACGTGGAATCTGCTCGGGCGATCGGAGCCAGTCCTGCTGCAATTCTTTTTAAACACATTCTTCCCAATCTGTTGGGGCCAATCCTAGTTTCGCTGACTATCCAAATTCCAAATAATATTATGGCAGAGAGTCTTCTCAGCTTTGTAGGACTTGGTTTGGCACCACCCTATTCAAGCTGGGGCACGCTTGCCAACGAGGGATTTCGAGGAATGCAGACCTACCCACACCTCTTGATTTTTCCCTCAGCTGCTATTTTTATAACGATCTTGGCTTTTAACTATCTAGGCGACGAACTTCGAAAGAAATCGGAAAAAAGGTTATGAAAATCTGTGGCAGAATTCTCGGGGCGCTCCTTCTCTTTCAAGTGAATGGAATAGGCCTGGCTCAGGCGTTACCTGAGTTAAAAAACTTTACTCTAAGATTGCAGGGCGAGCCCGAGACTTTGGATTGGAACAAGGCTCACACGCCTATTGAAAATTATCTAATGATCACTCTCATGGAGGGTCTTGTTTCCCTAGACTCGGTGAAAGTAGAGCCCGCACTTGCGGAAAGCTGGAAGATCAGTGGAGACCGTAAAACTTACACCTTTAAGATCCGTAAAAATGCAGTTTGGTCAGATGGAGTTCCAGTCACAGCGGAAGACTTCCTGACCAGCTGGAAGCGTCTCTTAGCGCCTGAAACAGCAGCAGCCTACGCCTATTTCCTTTTTGATATTGAAGGCGCTGAAGCCTTCAACCAAGGAAAGGAAAAGGACTTTTCGAAAGTTGCCGTAAAGCCTCTGGATTCCAAAACTTTGCAAGTACGCCTCCGAAAACCCGTTTCCCATTGGATTTCGATTCCTACTCACTGGGTTACTTTTCCTCTTCGAAAGGACATCCTAGAAAAATACGGCGACCAATGGGCCAAACCGGGCAGGATGGTTACCGCTGGGCCCTACCTACTGGATCGCTACGATCTCAATTCCCAAATTATTCTAAAAAGGAACCCCAAGTACTATGGCCATCAAGGAAAAGTAGATCAGATTACAGCCCTGATCGTAGCTGATGACACCACCGCTCTTCAACTCTATCAAACCGGTAAACTTGATTTTCTAACTGACTTTCCGATCTTAAATGTAAAAAGTCTAAGTGAAACGCCAGGGTTTCAGATCTTCCCTTATCTTAAAACCGTTTATCTGGGGTTTTCTTTTTCTCCAAACCATCCGACCGATGCCCAAAAATGGATTCAAAATCCTCATCTGAGAAAAGCCATTGCTATGAGTATCGATCGATCGAAGATTGGAGAAATTCTCCAGGGCAAGCAGAGCCCTGGGGCTACCTTTGTGCCGCCTCCACTGACTGGGTCGAGCAAAAACGTAGGGATTACATATAATCCAAAAGAGGCGCTGGAAGAATTCCGCCTGTCACAGGCCCCAAAAGGAATCGAACTTGAAATTCTGATCTTGAACTGGGAAAAGACCCTGACTCTTGCTCAGTTCATTCAGAGCCAGCTGAAATTGCATCTTGGAATCCAGCTTAATCTGCAGCCCTATGACAATAAGACTTACCGCGCCCAACTGGATCTCCACCGTCATCCGCTTTTTCTTACAAGCTGGTCTGCTGATTACCCCGACCCTGACAACTTTCTTTCGATATTTCTGAGTGATTCGGGGAATAATCGCCCCGGATGGAAGAACTCCAGTTTTGATCACAAGATTCTGCAAGCGCGTCAAATGCCCTCCTCTTCTCAGCGAGAAAGGCTGTACATCGAAATGCAGAGAGAGCTTCTAGACAAAGAGGTGGTGATCGTTCCGCTCTATTACGAGCCCAATATTGCCCTGGTGAATCCTAGGGTTCGTGGTTTAAAATTAAATCCACTGAACTATTTGGACATCAAGGGGGTCGAAATTTCTGAAACCAAATAAGCGGATTCTCTCAAGTTGGCTATTTCACGTTTGCACAAGGCAAAGGAGGACCTCCCCATTTTTCCTTCTTTTTCTGTTCTTTTTTCTCCTTCTTGCAAGACTTCCCTCTCAAGAGTCAGTTGCAGACGTCACTATAAGTGAGCGTAGCTTCACCTTTCGAATCCGCGATGAATTTGAAACTCTAGATTGGAACCGGGCTCACACGCCGGTTGAAGCTTACCTTCTAATGAATCTGATGGAGGGGTTAGTCACCTTTGAAAATGGGCTAACACCTACTCCCGCACTGGCACGTTCTTGGAACATTTCGCCAGACGGGAAAACCTACACCTTCCATTTAAGAACTGATGTCAAATGGTCTGATGGAGTGCCTCTCAAAGCTCAAGATTTCGTTTATAGCTGGAAGCGGCTGCTGGCGCCATTTACCGGGGCTGCCTATTCTTATATTCTTTACGATATTGTTGGTGCAGAGGATTTCAGTCGTGGCCGGGACCCTGATTTTTCCAAAGTGGGAATTTCTGCTCCAGACGCTTCCACGTTCGTAGTTAAATTGAAATATCCGCTTTCCTACTGGATTGACATACTTGCATTTTGGGTAACTTTTCCGTTGCGCCAAGACATTGTTGAAAAACACGGAAATTCCTGGGCTACACCAGGTCGTATGGTTACCCTAGGTCCCTATTGCCTGGTGAGTCACGACACAGATTCCAACGTGATTCTAAGAAAGAATGTTTTCTACTACGGCCACACCGGCAACGTGGACAGAGTCACTGCCCTGATGATTAAGGATGATACTGTCGCCCTTCAAATGTACGAGTCCGGCAAATTGGACTTTGTTTCTGACTTGGCCGCGGTCGACCTCAAAAAATTGGCCGAGCGAAAAGACCTCAGAAGGTTTGAAAACTTGAAAACTGGGTATATTACCTTCTTGCCCGATCGATTCCCCGTTTCTAATATCCATTTACGCAAAGCGATCGCCCAGGGACTCAATAAACAGGCTCTGGTTAAATCTCTTTACGGAGGACAAGTCCCTGCCACTTCCTTCGTCCCCCCTCCTATGATGGGCTATTCTAAAAAGATCGGTCTGCCCTTTGACTTGAAAAAAGCGAGGTCGGAACGAGAACTGGCTGGTCTAGTCGGGCAGGGGATGCCCATCAATCTTGATTTTATTTATCCTAACTGGGACAAAGATCGAATTATAGCAGAGTTTATTCGGGACGAGCTTAAACGGAATTTAAATATTGATGTCCAGCTTCGAGGATTCGATAACCAAACATTTCGAAATCAACTCGACCTAAAAATCAACCCGGTCTATTCGATCACTTGGACAGCTGATTTTCCCGATCCGCATAATTTTTTGAGCGTGTTTCAAAGTACTTCAGGCAATGGCCGCACAAGCTGGGTCAGTGAAAGTTACGATCAAGCAGTAGCTGCTGCCCAGATTTCCAGGGATCCAGCAACACGAGCAAAAACCTATTTTGATTTGCAAAAACAACTGATCGAAGATGAAGTTGTGATTATTCCTCTTTACTACGAACCCAACTTGGCTTTAGTAAACCCTCGTGTTAATGGATTTCAGCTCAGCGCAATGGATTATTTGTACCTAAGGAATGTCAATGTCAGGCCCTAGCTCATCAGATGCGTCATCGGGAACTCTAAAGGACAAAACGGGAATGTGCTCATCTGTTTTTAAAGAGAACATCACCGAAAAACGAATTGCGGATTTTTGCGCAGCGATTGGGTTGCCTGTTTCTAAAGAGGCCCCGCCGACCTTCATGACCGTTTTTCGGGGCGGCGAATTTGAGCTGCTTCAAAAGCTAGGCCTTCAGTTATCCAAGGCTCTTCACGCAGACCAACACTATGAGTATTATGGTCCGATTTGTGTGGGTGATTCGATTCAGTTTGAAACTCAAGTGAGTCAGGTTTTAGAAAAAACCTCCCCAAAACAAAACATGCAGTTTTTGACTTTGGAAACACGACTTCAGCAAATAGGACCCCATGAAGTAAAACTTATAGGCAAGGCAGTAGCCACCCTTGTTTTTCGGGAAGTTTTGGAGCCCAAATGAATTCCTCCTCTGTCGATTTCCATTCGTTTCCCTCCATTACGTTAGAGACCTTAAAAAAATATGCCTCTGCGTCTGGAGACTTTAACGAAATTCACACCAATGAATCCGTTGCAAAGAAGGTGGGCCTTCCCGGAATCATTGCTCATGGAATGTTGATTGCCGCCTATATTGCCAGACGAGCCCAAGATTATGCTGAACAAGAGTGCTCATTGAAAGACTTTGAGATGGCGGAGTTTCAAACCCGTTTCAAGGCAATGACTCTTTTAGGAGACACACCTTCAGTCGGAGGAACGGTTCGAACACAGAGCGAGTCTGAGCTGATACTTGATCTAGTAGCCAAGAATCAAAAAGGGGAAGTGACAACCACAGGCATAGCCAAATTTAAGAGGCA
This sequence comes from Bdellovibrio sp., assembly GCA_016185105.1. Lineage (GTDB taxonomy): Bacteria > Bdellovibrionota > UBA1018 > UBA1018 > UBA1018 > JACPOE01. The sequence continues at coordinate 807 of JACPOE010000024.1, read as the reverse complement.
CCCCGCCTAAAGGTCCAAATTTACAATCTCTACAACGACGTCCCCCAAGACTTTGGCTTGGCAACCTAGACGGGAATTTTCGGCTACTCCATCAGCATAATCAATTCGATCCAACTCTTCGTCTTCCTTTTCAGAAAGATTCTCTGCGCCTGAAATCACCTTCAAATGACAGGTCGTACAAGCACAAAAGCCACCACATGCATGTTGCAGCGGCACATCGTTTTGGATCGCAATATCCAGGACAGTTTCACCTGCCGGGACATCAAAAACTGAATTCATCGGTAAAAAAGTAATTTTCGGCATAAATCCTTCTTGAAGAGAACTACCTCTTCAAGCTTTCTTTAATCAACTGGCCGGCAAGGTCAACCGTTAAACGATTGAGCGTTCCCACTGCCTCTTTAATCCGAGATGGATCATCCTGGCCGAGGACTCCTTTTAGGGCATCTAGGGCTTGAGTAATCTTTCGCAATTCGTCAGCGGGCAAAAGTTTCTCGGCCTGAGAGAGACTGGTCTCCACTGCTCGAACGACCGGCTGAGCTTCATTTCGTGCATCTACCAGGACTTTGAAGTTAAGGTCAGCCTGCTCATTTTCAATCCTATCCATGAGCATCTTTTCTACGACATCATCAGTCAGCCCGGAGGTAGGACGAACTTCAATAGACTGTTCACGACCTGTCCTCAAATCTTTAGCTGAAACCTGCAATATCCCGTCGGCATCCACCAAAAAGCTGACTTCAATCCTATGAACGCCGGCAGGCAAGGGTTCAAGACCTTGCAGTTTGAACCGGGCTAGACTTCGATTGTCTT
>JACPOE010000067.1 GCA_016185105.1 Bdellovibrio sp. | reverse complement strand
GTAGACGAGTGCGACACTCGTCTACAGGGAAAGAAAATAAACTGGAAGGATGGTTTTGCCGCGCTATTTCATTTAGTCCGATTTAACTGTTTTACATCCCCAAAACAGGCTTTCAAAAATACTGAAAGCTCCGGGCGTGTTTAATAAAGCGGGACGTTCTGGACTCTTTATTCTTTTTCTTCCCTTGGTAGCTGCGATCTTCGTTTGGAGTTCGGTGCTCAGCTTTGTCCCTGTCCCATGGCCCGACGACTCTGCTTTCTATTTTGTAGCAAAGGATTTTTTTCGATGGCCCCCTCGCTGGGTCATGCTACCCCAAGCCCCTTTTGAGCCCAGCTATGCCGTTTTTAATTTCAACACCATGCCCCTATACCCGATCTTGATAGGACTGGGTCGATTCATTGGAATTGATTCTTCTCATCTTTTGAAAATCTGGCCTCTATCTGCCTGGGCATTGAGTGGAGCTTTGATGGGCTTTGCCCTGCTCAAAAAGGGCCTTCGAGGCTTGCCCGTTTTTTTGGTTCTGCTCTTTTTCGCAACGAATCCCATTCTTCGGTGGGCCAGCGTTCTTGTTCGACCGGAATCCCTGGTTGGGCTCTTTGGTTTGGCTCTGATATTGGGATTAACCTTCGAATTCCCAAAACGTCTTCGACCCAAGGGACTTTGGGACCCCGTGGCCGCCCTTTTAGCTCTTGCCGCCTTCGCCCATTTCAACTCCATTCATTTGGTTATGCCGGTATTTTCCGCGTTATTTTTTCAACCTAAGCGGCTTTTACAAATCGTGCCCCGAACTCTTTTGTATCTGTCTCCTTGGCTTCTTTGTGTTCTTTTACAGCCCTCGCTGTTCATTAAACAAATGGCCTTGCAATGGACACGTCTTGCCATTCGAAATAACTGGCTCGACAAACCTTCTGGCTTTTGGACGGGGCTATTTGATTCAATGGGCAGTCCGGAACCCTGGAGTCCACTCCTTTATTGGAGCAGCCCTATTCTATGGGGATTGATTTTTTCATCTTTCCTCCTAGTCGTATTGAGTTTTTATTGGATGACTAGAAACAAGAAAGACAGACCTGCGAAAAACAGTGCTCTAAACAGCGTGATGCAAAAACTCTTGCCATCGGCGGTTTGGGTTCTCAGCGCTGTTTGGCTTTGGCACAGCAAGCCTGAAGTTTGGTTTAAATATTATATCCACCTTTCATTGGGCTGCTTCCTAGGGGTGAGTGGATGGCTCCTGTGGCAAAAGCAGTCTGAGTTATTTAAGACCCTACAAAAAGGATGGATCGGAGTTCTAGTACTTCTGTGTGGAATATTTCTGACTGAAAACTGGACTCAGTGGCACTCGCTGAGTCAGTCAAAAAGTTGGTCGTGGGCGACTTACGCTAATTTTGTAGAATGTATTGATCGAAGGCTAACGCTTTACGAAAAAGAGTCGGGAATAAAATCCGGCCTTCAAGTTTGGTTCCCCACCTTCCCAGACGTCACTATTGAAATATCTAAAAAACACCCAAACTGGAAATTCTCCCGAACCAATGACTTCTGGGAAAGACAAAACCTTGCCATTCAACACGGGAAGTCCTCAGATGCAGTAGTGGTCACCGAAACCTTAGGCAACTACGAGCTAGATCTAGAGGGTCCCTTAAACACCTTCCCAATCGCCCGCTCTCTTTGGATGGAATGGAAGGGGTATTTCCTTCATGAGCTTTGGCGCACTCCTCACTGGAAACCCAATCGTTACCTTTGCCAAAAGGGAAAGTGGCAAGCGTTTATCTATTTAGAAAACGGACCTAGCCCTGGGAGTTTTTAAACCGAACTGAGTACCATTCACCTAGATTCCGAATCTCTGGCGCCTCGCCACCCAAAAAACTCGAATAGATTTCTGAAATGTCTCTCACGTCTTTTTCAATCAGACCTGAAAGAATCAACACCCCACTCTTGGATAAGCGATCGGTCAAAAGGCGAGCATTTTCAATCAGAATAGGCTTCAGGATGTTGGCGACGATCAAATCATACTGATCACTTCTTTGCGGTAAGCTTTGGAAATACTCGATCCGATCTTCAACGCCGTTCAATGCTGCATTTTCCCGAGCGTTGTCAATTGCCAGAGAATCTACTTCGACTGCGTCCACCTTTGCGCCCAAAAGTGCCAGTCCAATGGCAAGAATTCCAGATCCACTGCCAAAATCCAGGGTGAAAGGCGAGGCCCCGTCCTTTACACCCATCCCCCACTCTCCAATGGCTCTTAAGCAAAGCTGGGTAGTTTCATGGGTTCCTGTGCCAAACCCGGCCCCGGGATTCACCTTTAAAAATCGTTCATGGTTTTTAAGCTGAACGTCCTTGGCTTCTTTCCAAGGGGGAAAGATCCTCCAAATAGGTGGAATCTCGATACCTTCTTCAGCGCTGAGAAACGAGGCTTTCCATTCAGCATTCCAGTCCTGATCCGGAACTTCCTCTACTGGGCCGATCTTCAAATCAGAAAGTTTTTTTAAACAGTCCCTGACCTTCTCAGCCCGAACGGCCTCAGAAAAATACAAAGAGGCCTCTGTATTTTCCTGCTGACCGATCCAATCCCTAGAAGCCGGTGCCTGAGCAGCATCCAAAAGCCAGGAGTCAGTCTCCAAGCCACTTTCAGCCGCCTCTTCACTCAATAAGGTCCCCTCATGAATTCCTTCAAGTCCTTCGGACCCAAAAGAACTCCAGAGCCAATCAAAAAACTCTTCACGTGAAACCAATCCCAACTCGGGAATCTGAATTTTCAACGGAATCCAAATGGAAAACCGGTACGTCTGCACAAAATCCTCTACACTTTAAATCGGGGGCTGCGAGTGTTCTCCGCCCGAACCTGCACCATTCTTATTTCCGCCGCCGCCACCACCGCCACCGGAACCCCCTTGCGAACCTCCAGAAGAAGGTGCTGGAGCCGATGATGAGTTAGCTGGACTTGGAGTACTGACTGGGGCGCCTTCCCGTTGAGCCTCAGTCCAACGTCCCTGCTGCCCTACTCCGGGTTTAGCGCCACGGTCTCTGTCACGTCCACGTTCGTTACGGGGCCTAAATTTTCCTCCAGATCGCCGAGACCCTCGGGCATTGCGTCGGCCTCCACCGCCCCCACCACCTCTGTCCCGATTCGGGTCAGAATTAGGTCTATGGGTATTGGAACCTGATCCGAGTCGAGCAAGAGCCGCATCCTGGGCAGCCTGCGCTCTTAGGAACGCGAGACGATCTTCCTCGTCGTAAATAGAGTCTTCGGAGCTGCTTGTTGACCCAGCGACAGTCCCTGTTGCCGATCCTGTAGTATTGCCGAGCAGTGCGACCTGAGAATCATCATCCCCCTCCGCACCCTGTACAGGAGCCGTGGGCGCTCCCTGAGTTTGAACAGCCACACCTGCTGCCGGTGCGATCGGAGTTTCTAAAGGCCGAATCACCGGTGTAGCCAAGGGAACCGGCAAAGGAGCCGGCAACTTTGGCGGGTTCTCCTGTCGGTGATGATCGTTCCGGTGAGAATCAGAACGATTTCGATCTCTGTGCCGGTTACGTTCATGATCTCCACCTGAGCGCTCTGGATGGCGCTCAGAGCCTTGCGGCCTTTCAGCACGGTCTTTTTTCTCAGCGGTAACTTCAAACTGCTCTGGATGAAAATCGGTCACCGCTTGGAGGTAGATCTGTTTGCGGTATTTTCGTTCCATCTGATCGAGAGTTTCTCTCTC
>JACPOE010000083.1 GCA_016185105.1 Bdellovibrio sp. | reverse complement strand
TCGGTGATTTCCCATTTTGAAACATCGCCCGTTTTGCAGAGCTTTGATGCGAAATCCACGCAGACAAATGAAAGACTGCTCTGGGGATCGACCAGCTTCAGCCCTTGAACAGGGGTGTCTTTGACTTGAAATACCTTTTTCGTCTGTTCTGTCTTATCTTCTTGTTCTGGTTTGTGTTTGAACTCGAGCCAGTAGGCTCCCATCCCCAAAGTTAAGAGCAAGGCAGAAAGAACTAACTGCTTTGTCCAATTTACATTTGTCATTTGAACTTATCCTCTAACTTAGAGTTTGCGCCGTCTCATCCAAACGCCCAGCCCACTTAAGGCAAACAGACCGGGAATCACTAGAGCAGTCAAAAACCCTACTGTTTCAGCGGTTTTCTTGCTGAGCTCGATGCGACCAGGACCATCTTCTTTCTTTCGGATAGAGATCAGATTTTCCTCTTCCATCGTCCAGGAGACAGCATTGAGGAACAAATCGAAGTTGCCCGCGATACGGCCATATTGGTTGGTTGCAAACTGAGAACTCCCAAAAGCCACCAACCGGGTGTTCCTAGCAGCTTTTGAGTCTTTTTGTTTTCCTTCTACAGAAACAGCTACTGTGAAAGGACCCTGTTTGTCTTTGGCCGGATTGAACTCGACCTCACCCTTGATCTTTGAAAGATCCGTGATTCCCACGCTAGCAGGCGTTGTTTTTGCGATCCATTGGACATTCATGCCAGCAGGAGCCCCTGGGATAATCTCGAGCGGACTTGTGATCGGAAAAGCGCAATTGATTTGATCCTTGGTGATCGGGCTCTCTTTGGAGAAGGTTGCTAACATCGCAACCGAAGCACCCAGCTGAAAGTAGGCAGACACGGGGTCCATTACTAACGTTTTCGCTGGGCGAATATGCCAGTCTTCCAAAAGTTTTCCGAGCTCCGGAGTAAACTCGGCATTCTTTTCAAGGTTTAGATCTAGTGCGATTAAACCTCGTCCCCCGTTATTAAAGTAGTCTCGGAGGATTTTAACTTCGGCATCAAAGAAACCGCGAGTTGGACCAATGACTGCTAAAGCATTGCAGCTCTCGGGAATTTTACCTTCAGGGAGGAGGCTGATCTCCTTGGTCTCGTAGGACTGTCCTTCGAGACTCTTTTTTACCGACTGATATCCATCAGCTTCGGAGGAGGAAAAATTCTTCTCTCCATGTCCTGTGATTACACAGAAAGTCTGAGTCTTTTCTTTGGTAATTTTAATCAAAGCATTGGTGAGCTTCTCTTCAGTTGGCTCCTCGATTTTTGTTTCTTTCCCTTCGTAGTTAAGAATCAAAGTGGGTATGTCTCTTTTTAACCCAGCCTGCTTTGCACGACTGAGTTCACGGAGGGAGTCTACATATTCTAGCTGAAATTTGGTGGACAGGTGCTTGAAGTCCTCCATCAAAATTCGATATTGTTCTCTCCCCATCGAGCTTGCAAAAAAAGTCCCTTTCACGGGCTTTTGTAGCGCCTGCACTATTTTGCGGGTTTGGTCTGAGAGTGTGTGGAGTTGACCTTTGGTTAAGTCCCATTTCTTCGTGTAGCGGTTACCGAGAAAATTAAGGACCCCGACGATGCCGATGACCAAAATAACCGTCACGATGGAATTCAGTCCCATCGCAGCGGTTCTGGTTTTGAGAGCTTTTTGGTTTTGAATAAAGAGGATTACTAAATTCGCCACCAGGAGGATGCTCAGAGCGACCGTGAGGATGACTAGTTCTGGATAAACCGTCCTAGCGAAAAGAAGGCTGAGAAAGAGAACGGGGACCGTCATCCATACGAGTAATGAAAATTTTTCTTTTTGATTTGGTTGATTTGTCATGAATTACCTCCAGCGATAGGAGTCCAAGGTTCGGTGAGTTAAGAAGAGTCCAATCCCAATAAATGAAATGTAATAAATAATATCCGGGGTTGAAATGACCCCTTGGCTGAAATTCTCAAAATGGGTGATGAGAGAGGCGTACTGCATGACATCGCCCCAAACGGGTCCGGCGGCCTGCGCACCCCAGCTGATCAGCCAAAAAAATAGAATCGAAAAAAGTCCCAGAGCGGCAGCAATAATCTGGTTGTCGGTCATCGCCGAATACAGAATTCCAAGGGACATGTAGGAAGTAGAGAGGAGAAGTGTTCCGAGGTAGGAAGTAAATATGGGACCAATCTCAAGGCTTGCTGTAGACATCACTACCAGGGGATAAACCAGAGTAGGAAGCAGCATCGCTAGCACGACTAAAACGGAGCTGAGAAATTTTCCGAAAATAATTTCGAGCATTGTAATCGGAGCGGTAATCAGAAGTTCTAGAGTGTGTTGCTTTTTTTCCTCTGCAAAAAGCCTCATTGTGATGAAGGGGACAACGAAAAGGAGAATCACGTTCATGTTCCCAAAAACGGGTCTGAAAATCCCTTCATGAATATTTGGTCCCTTTCCATAGGCTTGAAACATTGCACTGCGATCAATGTAAGCGCCGAGAGTCGCGTTGAACATTTTTGCAGTGATGACCATAAAGAGCGCGATGATGATGTAGCCGATGGGTGAGGTGAAGTAAGACTTAAAATCCCGTTTTGCAATTGTCCAAATATTTCTCATGAAATTTGTCCTCTACATTCAACGTCTTTAAAAGACATTCATTTACTGCAAAGCTGTATTAGGTTCAGTGGAGCTTCGTCCCGAGTTCTCTTCAACAGTGGTCAACTCGAGGAAAACATCTTCAAGGCTTAATCGTTCTGCGCTGAACTCCAAAACACCCATGCGGCGGGTGACAGCTGTTTCAACAATCTGATCCCGGATTTCTTTACTTCCTGGCCGCAGTTCCATGGTGAGCTTTGATCCCGAAGCACTCACATGGCTAACTCCGTCAATTTGTCTGAGAGCCTGTATGCCATCATCCATTGGGTTTTTTACCACCATCGAATACACCAGTCCTTTTTGCATTCGAGTGGTCAAACGATCAATGGTGTCCTCAGCGACAATTCGGCCCCGATTAATGACAATAATTCTTTGGCAGGTTGCAGTAACTTCGGGAAGGATATGAGAGCTGAGAATGACGGTATGATCGCCGGCCAGGCTCTTAATCAACTCTCTAATTTCAATAATTTGTTTGGGGTCGAGCCCGACCGTTGGCTCATCCAAGATAAGAACCTTCGGAAGGTGTACGAGTGCTTGGGCCAGTCCTACCCTTTGCCGATATCCTTTGGACAGGTTTCCGATCAGGCGATTTCGAACGTCGCCTAGGCCAGTTCTTTCAATCGCCGAGTCCGTCGCCCTTTTGAGTTCACTTCGGGGCACCTGGTGCAGGGTTGCCGCAAATTCGAGATAATCTCGGACGGTCATTTCAGTGTAGACGGGTGGGTTTTCAGGCAGGAAGCCAACGTTTCTTTTCACCTCTGTGGGTTGATCAAAAACGTCAAATCCTGCAATTTTTGCAATTCCGTCGGATGCAGGCATGAATCCGGTCAGAATTTTCATAGTTGTGCTTTTTCCCGCACCATTGGGCCCTAAAAAACCGACAATTTCTCCTCGGTTCACCGAGAAGTTCAGGTCTTGAATGGCTGGTCTAGGACCATAGAATTTCGTCAAGTGGGAAACTTGAATCATTGCATCACCTCATGCAGGGAAGAAAAAGGGATTCGTTCCATAATCAGTCTTCATTTGGTGCGAGTCCCGTCTGTTGTCAAGAGGAGCCTAAACTTTTGTTCCTCAATTCAGCTTCAAGACGGGAGACGACTTCATCTACTGTTTTTTTCAAAGGGGCACGAAGAGCCACCCCAGCAGCGAATTCATGACCCCCACCCCCTAATTCCGCTGCGACTCGGTGAACTTGAAATTTTCCTTTGGAGCGAATTGATACCCGAGTTTTCCCATCGTCCTCTTCTCTAAATAGACAGATGATTTCGACATTCTGAATGAGTAGGAGGAGATTGAGAAAACTGTGAGTATCGTCTGGAGTTGCGTTGAATTTTTTCCGAAGGGCAAGCGGAAGCTCAAGCCAGGCGATTTTGCCGCTTCTAGTGTGTTTCATATTTTGAAGAAGGCTTCCCAAAAGCCTCACGTGCGAGACATTTTTTGAAGAATAAATAGACTGGTAGATTTTTTCGGGGTTGACTCCAAGTTCAATCATTTGTGCGGCTATTCTATGGGACGCTGGAGTGGTACCGGCGTACCGGAAACTATTCGTGTCTGTCATCACGGACACATACAACCCTGTGGCGATGTCTAAGTTTAGTTTCGTCAGTTTCAAGTCGGACATGATGGTGAAAAGAAGTTCTCCAATGCTGCTGGCGCGGGTATCCGACACAATTGAGGCCTTGGCTGGGTAGTCAAGTTTTCGCGCACCGATCAGGGGCTGGTGGTGATCTAAAAAGACAATTCTCTTTACCCTTGGAGCAACCGTCTTCCAGAGTTGACCCACGCGTGCCGGATCGTTTGTGTCCACAATAACCCAGAGGTCCCAATTTTTATGCCGAAGTGCGTGATCCGGCCCATGGAGAAAGCGACCCTTTGGGTCGAGAAATTTGTATCGTCTAGGTAAATGGTCAGGATTACAAACTCGGCAGGATTTTCCTGCGTTTTTTAGGTAATGGAACAGTGCGGTCTCGGCTCCTAGGCCATCCCCGTCCGGTTGCAGGTGGGTAGAGAGAATTATTTTTCTGGCCTCGGAGAGATAGGTTTTTAAGTTTTGCTTTGGACTCAAGGTGGAAACCTCCTGCGACGAAAAGAGTATGAGGGCATAAATGAAAGAATCCCAGCCGAATCAGCCAGATCCTCTCTATGTGATCTTCGAAAATCACCTCTATCAGTTTCAAGACGACACCATCGATCGTAAGACCTTTGTCATACAAGTGGTAGAGGACTATCTTTCTTTTTTAAGGCGCAAAAAGATTGCCATCCCGCGTTCATTAGAAGGCCAAATAATTGAGGAGCTTGCCAATCAAGTTCACACACTTCTAATTAAAAAAATATATGGCTTCTTAACGATTAAAGACTTTCAAAAGAGAGCCCCCGTTGCAGCAAAGCGCAAAGCAAAGGCTTTGTATAGCAAGCTTAATAAACGCGCCTAAATCCTGGTAAGACTATTTTGGAGCAACCGCGTTTTTTTTTCGCTTTACCCTTTTTATATGACGAATAATTTCACGAGCGACGTTGAGTCCTGTGGCTTTTTCAATGCCTTCAAATCCAGGAGAGCTATTCACTTCGATAATCATCGGTCCGTCATGGCTTTCCATAATGTCCACGCCGGCTACTTGAAGACCTAGTACTTTACAGGCTCGAACGGCAGCACGATTGAAGTCTTCCGGAAGCTTAACTATATTGGCTTCGGCTCCACGGTGAATATTCGAACGAAACTCTCCGTCTGGTGCGGTGCGCATCATCGAGGCGACGACCCGATTTCCAACTACAAATACCCGGAAATCCCGACCTGCTCCCTCAACGATAAATTGTTGAATGATGACGTCCTGATCTAGGGTTCTTAGAGTATCCAAGACAGATCCAAGTGAAATGGGAGTGTGAACTAACATCACACCCACTCCCTGTGTCCCTTGAAGAACTTTAAGAACTACGGGAAGCCCTTTTACGGCTTCGACAGCAGATCGTAGACCCTGGGTGCTCCGGGTCATCACTGTTGCTGGGACTTGAAGGCCAGCGGCGGCAAGAACTTGCAAGCTTCTCATTTTATTTCGGGACTCTGCGATGGCCCTTGATCCGTTCACAGCGTAGGTGCCTTGAATTTCAAAGTGCTTAACTACCGATAGTCCGTATTCGGTGATCGAGGCACCAATTCTGGGAAGAACCGCGTCGTATTCAGGCAAGGGTTTGGATTTGGCAAGGACTCGAGTTTCTTGTCCATCAATGACCAGCTGGCAGTCCAGCGGGTTGATAATATCGCAGATGATGCCGGCTTTTTTGGCTTCGTGTCGCAGGCGGCGAATGCTGAAAAGTTTTTTATTTCGGGACAATATTGCGATTCGCATCGTCAAGGTTCCTATTACCTATTGTGATATAGAAAGCTAGACTAGCATACAAAGAGAACAGAATGAAACGACATAGAACTTCTTCACGAAATACTCCTAAAAGATCAAAAATCCTCCTGACTTGCGTTTTGATGGGAACTCTTTTTTTCGAGATTCAAGCCGCCCCAAAAAAACAAAAGTTATCCATCCTCTGGAGTCTAAGAGTGCCGGGCGCGGTGTCCAGTCTAAGTGGAGACCTTGCTGGGGGTGTTCTGGTAGCTACCAACCCTGATCCGGATATTGAAGGAAGTTCAACGCGTTTTCTTTTGACTCGAATCAGTCCAAAGGGAAAAATTCTTTGGCAAAAGACAATGGATGACCCAGTCAAAGAGCAAGATCTCTCCTCAGATGGAAAGCTGGCGGTAATTTCGAACTATGGGGACCAACTGATATTATTCAATGAACGTGGAAAAGTTCTTTGGTCGAACCAAGGCACCTGTAAACCCTATTTTTTAAATTTTTCAAAAAAAATACTTTGTTATCACGACGAGGATGTTGACGCGAAGGTTGCCTTTGAACTTTTTGACTATTCAGGCAAGCGAATTAAATCCTTTGGGATCACAGGCGATATCCTAAGTTTTAAATTGGCTCTTGATC
>JACPOE010000065.1 GCA_016185105.1 Bdellovibrio sp. | reverse complement strand
CACTGCGCACGCCTGATTGTCTCAAAAGTTAAGAGGCTCAAGATCCGCTCTGAGAGCTCCGATAGGAACCCCCAACAGGAGAGGATACGGTTTTCGGCACTCCTGAGTTCTCAAAGACCCACACGTTGTTCTTCGGAGAAATTTCAAAAGCCGAGATGTGCGAATGCGACCGAAAATAAATTGACGCATCCGCTTGGGACTTTTTTTCTTTGGACGAAAGTTGAACTTCCTTAGAAGTCCTTATAAAAACATTGCCAGCGCAACGGAAAGCGCTACAATACTGGGAACTTCGGCGGACCTCAGGATGTGAATCCTGAATTCCAGAAAAACCGAAGCCAGGTCTTTTAAAGCAATAAAACGCTTTAGAATGCCTGCAATACAGGAGCGATTCAGTGTGGAGTTGCTCTTTTATTGAGTCTCGAAAAGTAAAAAGCAAAGCAGTGGCCAGCAGTAACAGTTCGACTTTGTGTCTGAATTTTTTTTGGGGGGATACCACGATGGATGCGAAAACAGTGACTCGATTCAGAAAGCTTCTTTTGGAAGAGAAGCAACGAATCATTAACAACTCGAAGAACGCCTTACAGAATGAGCTCGCTCTTTCTCCAGACGATCTTCCAGATGAGACTGATCTTGCCGCAAGCGAGATCAATCAAAACTTAGTCTTTAAACTCCGCGACCGCGAAAGACAGCTTTTGTCGAAAATCGACGAAGCCCTTGCTCGGATGGACGAAGGGACCTTCGGAACCTGCGAAGATTGCGAAGAACCGATCGAACCGAGGCGCTTAGAAGCGCGTCCGGTCTCGACACTCTGCATCGCCTGCAAAGAGCGTCAAGAACATCGCGAAAAGATCTACGCTTAGTTTAAAACGCCCGTCATTTCTTCTCTGGTATTAGAAACTTGAGGAAAAAACGACGGGCGTTTTTGTTTTTTGTCCCCGCTAAGTCATTCTATCTCTTAAAGAATTCTCCCTTCAAATTAAACTCCCCTAAATAGATTTAAACCTAAAGACCATCGCCCCCTACGCCGATTTGTTTCTCAAGGACTACGGAAGTACCGCTTGGGCAGGAGCCCTCTACTACAACTGAGACGAATCAAACTTCAAACTACTGAAGGGGCAGGCATGGTTACAAATTACGACGGCGAACAGGTTGAGATCCCAAACAATCTCCCAATGTTGCCAGTACGAGACATCGTTGTTTTTCCGTACATGATCATTCCATTGTTCGTGGGACGGGATTCAT
>JACPOE010000058.1 GCA_016185105.1 Bdellovibrio sp. | reverse complement strand
GTCCCGCTCCTTCTGGGACTCCTACCTTGGAACGAGACCTTGATTTGGGCTTAAATGCTGATGTCCTGAGGGTCTCTGTTGGGAGAAATCAGTATCTCATTTCGATTGCCGCGCTCCCTTGTGAAGAGATCGAAGGATGTATGAGGCATCCCACTCGTAGCGTCGTTTTCTATGAGACTATCTGGTGTGGTGTTACAGCGAAAGACGTTTTTGCTTTAAAAAGCTTTCCTGCTGGCAACAACCTCATCGCCCAACAACTGACCACCTATTCAACTCAGCCACGACATAGGGTTTCAGCGAAGGCTCTTGTCATGTTGGATGAGATTCACAACTTGCCCTTTGAAACCGTCTTTGGTTTTTTTGTAGAAAAAGATACCGGGACTATTGTTTGTAAGACCGTAATTCGTGGCTGGGGTCGAACGATATCGGTAACCCATAAGGGTGAGACCTTTGAAGCTTCTTTTGAAAAGGCAATTAGGAAAGTCATCAGAGATAAGGATCTTTTGATTGCAGAAGATTTAATCAGAAATCAGCCAAGGGTCTTTACCGGTCTATTTCCTGGTATTATCAGAGGCTCTTCATCACTTGCAGCTCCCGTACGCACGTTTGGACGGGTAGTACAAATGCATAGGAGCGGAACCTTGAATGATCCCACGGCAATCGATTCTCTGCGTGCTCTGGCAGAACGGGTCAATGGATGGCAACGCCTAGAACAAACAGAAGATGAAGAAGAAGAGGTGGATAGTACGTTTGGAATGCCCCCTAATCCCCTCATGAATAGGAAATAAGTGAAGTATGGAATCGACAATTGTTAAATATAAATTTGAAAAAGCTGTTCTATCTGTAGCGTTAATTTTTGGCGCATTTTATGCCCAGAGCGCATGGGCTGGGTCTCAGATAGATAGTATGATTCGACGTTTTCAGCCCATTTCGGCCATCCATAGTAGAAGTGAGCCATCTGAATTCCACATGCCCGTTAGCCCGCTGGCCCAAAGGAGAGGTGTGGGTTTTTTCTACTCTATGGCTGATGTTGTTCTGAACCCTGTTGCGCCGAACGCTGATAATGGCGCTGTCCCAGTGCCTGCTCCTTCTTCAATTCCCGACATGGAACTCAATGGCGAACATGGTTTTGGTGGTGACGTCCTTAGAGTGGGGGTCGGCTACAATTCGCCTTTCGTTTTTCTTTCGCTGCTTCCCTACGATGCTATTGAAGCTTCTGTGAGGGATCATTTCACATTACAAATTCAGTACCGCGTCAACATGGTTGGCTTTTCGGCTAAGGATGCCTTCGCCTGCAAATCCGCCGCGGCTAACTCTAATGTTCCCTTGCCGATTGACCCGTTTTCGATTCATCCGCGCCATCTGCTTTCGGCGGAGACTCTGGCGATGTTAGAAGAGATTCATAACTTGCCATTTGAGACGCTTTTTGGATTCTTTGTGGAGCAAGATACAGGGCATATTGTCTGTAAGACCTTAATTCGCATGCCAGACCCCTCCAATTTGGAAACAAGAACTAGGACTGTAACGGTAATCAACAAGGGAGATACTTTTGAGGCTACATTTTCTAGGGCCATTCGGAAGGTGATTCGAGACAAAGATCTCCTGGTTGTAGAAGATCTTGCGAGAAGTCAGCCTTCAGTTTTTAGCCACCTTTTACTAGAGGTTGTCAGAAGATCTTTGTTGCCCTCTACATCTGTACTTAACGTAGGACGTCTAGTTCAAATGAATAGAAGCGGGCAGGCTAATGATCCTGCTGCTATCGATGCTCTCTATCGGGGCAACGCAGACGTTCCAAAGACCCAGGCTCAACAACCTTCCCAAGAGCAGAAACCGGTTGTCCGTGCGGCGAGACCTAGGAGACATGCCGAAGGGAAATCCCGGAGAAAAGCAGATCGAAAGCATCGCGGAGAGACACAGGAATTAAACGGAGTGGACTCCTTTGGGATGCCTCAGAACCTGCTTATGAATGGAAATGATCGGAATGGGCAAAACCAATTCAGAAAATGATGAAGGTCTGATCTTTAGCGACCATCTTATTTGTCCGAGTCTGGAACCGATCGTTTAAAGTTTTTTCATAAAAACGATCGAGTCCCAAATGAACTTGCCATCGTCATCCAAAAACGGAAAGGGGAGGCTGTCGCCGCCTCCGAAGCTGGACCAAACATCTTCAAATAGCCTTTCATTGATGACCTGCTGTCTTAGGTCGCTAACGGATTGGCTCAAGAACTTCTTTTGGAGTTTTGGGCTGGAGTTGGAGAGGACTCGATCAGCCTTACTTAATCGTCTCAAGATGGCTTCTTTTTCAAACTCTCCAATGCCTCTATGGAAAAGTCCGCCTGGCTTCAGGAGTTTCTTTAGCTTCTTGAAAATCTCAAGTTGAGATGGGGACTGTGGGTGAGTAGGTTTTTCGAACTCTTTTTCACTGCAGGGCCCTAGCAAAATATCTGTAAATGCTTCGTCGGGTAGAAACCTCAAGACATCAAGGTTAGTGCTCCTAATATAAATGGGGTCTGTATCTTGGTCGCGAGAAGTTTCTTCGTGTGAAAGATAGACGACTTCCATTGGGTATTTTTTGAAGTTTTCTAGGTATTGCCTTTCAAACTTTACGGGCTTCTCGTTAGTTCTATTCAAGACAAGGACTAGCTGCCTTCTTTCGTCTACTGCAATCTCGATTCGTCGGATTTGATCCCGCAAATTATAAGCATGAGCTGGTCTTACAAGGCTTGCAAAAGTAAATAATAAAAAAATATGGAATAACACTGTTTTCATAGTGAGTGACGGGTTTGTAACACAGTAAATATTTAATTAGAATCATTTTAATAATTTCTATTGAGTCGATGTAGAGCCGTTGAAGGCTGTTTCCCAAGCATTCAAAAAAGACTCTGCCATCTTTGAACTGTTCACCGAATATCCAGAAAATTTCTCAATAGTACGAAGCACTTCGGCTGATTGGCCTAAATTCCAGTAGCCTTTTTCTTCGAACGACGCTGAGCAAGCGACAGACTCCGGACTAAGGTGATAGATGCCGCCATTAAAATCGCTGCCCAACATCACATGTCCATCACCAAGTTTGGATGAGAGTGTTAGAAATTGCATAATGAAAGAAGAGGGTGAGGGGCGGTTCTTTGAAGTGTCTGGAAGACACTGGATTGATTGGGAGTTCTTTCCTAGCATTTCTTCACTCGGCATTAGGCCTAAAATACCTCCGCTTTTTGCGATGAAATCCACTTGGGGCCAGGAAAGGGTTCTCTCCATAGGTAGGTGTTCTCGGATCGATGTGTGTGTCACCAATAGCGGTTGTTTGCTCAGCTCTAGGATAGGGAGAACCACTGGCCATGCTAAATCCGGGGCGTGGGCTAGATCGATCCATACTTTGCGACTCAGAAGTTTCTTGAAAAGCGCGAGCCCAGTGTCCGTGATGCCTCCGGTATTTAGATATTCTCCATAGGTACCAGTTTTTCCGGAAATCATGCTCTTTAATAAGGCCCAGGGAGACGCAATTCCCCTTAATCCGTTCAAAAGTGCTGCCCCGCCAAGGGAGTCATCAGTGAGGTGAAAAAACGTTACAATTCGAATTCCCCCCTCCTCAACAAACTCACGAATGTCTGCGTCCGTCTCCAAAATTCCTGAAGCCCCTTCGAGAGACAGAATCAGGACTTGTTTTTTTTGCGAGAGAGCCTTTCTTGCGGAGGTCGGGTCTTTTGCGATGATCCATCCTGGATTTTGCCTCACAAAATCAGCCGCCTGGGAAAGCTGTCTACGAATTGAGTTTCGACGGTCCCAAACTAGAAACGGGTGAGCATAAAGGGAAACAACAATAATATCGAGCCCGCTTCGAATGACAGCTTCTGAGTTAATCTGAGATTGGAATCGGCTCTTCCAGTTTTCTGCTTTGAGCGGGTCATTGAATTCACCTGAGAAAAGAGGTCCTAGGCCACTCTTCATGAAAAGATGCGCATGAAGATCCACTCCGGCTGCATGGGTAGGGACGGAGGGGAGTAGAAGAGCAGCAAAGGTTAAACATCTACAAAAAAAAATGAAAAGTTGAGAAAGTCGCATCCAATTTTAATAACATTGATGCAATGGGGGGGAGCTTAAAAACTCCACTAACGGACCGTCTTTGATTTTTTTTCGACACTGTGGATATTGAAGTCCTTCAGTTTTGAATAGAGGTGAGATCGATCCATCTGGAGCTTTCGCGACATTTCCATAATGTTCCCCCCTAAAATGCGGTATTTCTTTTCTAAGAGTGTCTTCTCGAAGTTCCGCACACAATCATAGTAGCCTTCTTCGGTCTCGGTTTCGAAGTCCTCCACGGTGTAGGCGCCCTTCAAAGCCTGGTCTAACGATGTTTTCCGTGTCTTACTGAAAAACTGCTCCGGCAAGTCGCAGGGACGCACAAGAGCGGATTCTGAAAGGGTTGCAAGAAGGCAAACTAGATTTCCCAGTTCTCTGACATTGCCCGGCCACGAATAGGCCATAAGAATTTGCAGAGTCTCATCGTTGAATTTGAGCACTCCTGCTGCAGAGGGATACTGATGGGAAAAATGGTCTAAAAGAAGCGGTATTTCCTCCGTGCGTTCCCTTAAGGGAAGGATTCTGAGAGGTAGCACATTTAGACGCTGGTAAAGGTCATCTTTAAATAGCCCCATTTCACAGAGTTCTCCAAGGTCCTTATTGGTCGCACACACGACACGGAAGTTCAGTGAAATGGTTTTGTTTGAGCCAAGTCTTCGGATCTCTTTTTCCTGAATGACGCGAAGAAGTTTTGCCTGGATCTCTAGGGGCATGTTGGCGATTTCGTCAAAGTAGATTACACCCCCGTCAGCTGCCTCGAAAAGGCCCTTACTCACACGGTCTGCTCCGGTAAATGCTCCGCGTTCATATCCAAAGAGGGAGCTTTCGGCCGTTGAAGATTGAATAGTTGAAGAATCTACCGCGATAAAGGGTTCTAGTGTGCCGTCTGGGAGTGTCTTGCGTAGCTGCCTTGCCACAAGCTCCTTTCCGGTACCGGTTTCACCCGTAATGACCACATTACCGAGGCCCCGTCTGATTTTTTCGATTTTTGTGCGAAGGCTCACAGCCCAAGCTGACTGGCCGATCAATGAAAACTGCTTTTGAAGCTTGATGGCCTCCATGTTCTGCTGGTTGGTACGTTTGACGAGGCCTTGTCTTTCAATTGCGCGTTCAACGCTAAACACGAATTCACCCGGTTCCGAATCCTTGGGAAGGTAGTCTACTGCACCCGATACCATCGCTTCACGAGCAACCGCGAAATCGCGAAACTGGCTGCAAATAATGACTGAAAGGTCGGGATCTGCTTCGAGAAACCGGGGAAGGTAGGTTAGCCCCTCCCGGGCCGTGCGCATTTTTATGTCTAAGAGAAGGACCTGTATGCGCTGAGCTTTCAGAATTTCCAGTGCCTGATCACCGTCAAATGCACTGAGGCAATGGTATCGGCCTTTCAAATTTTCCTTTACGGCAAAATGGAAAAGCGATTCGTCATCGCAAATGAGTACATTCGGTAAATGGGCCATGAGCCTGTGTCTACCAAACTGTGTAGGGAGTTCCCAACTAGAAAATGCAGGTTTTGAGGGTTTTTACCCAATAAATGAAGCTTAGAATTTCATAATCTCTTCATTAGCTCAATCCGGCCTTGGCCCTATTCTTGCTGTTGCATCTCCCTATTACATGAAAGGATTTTCCAAAATGAACAGATCAAAAGAAATGAATCGTCTTTTCCAAATCGCTGCTCGTAGCGAAGCAAATGTTTTAATTCTTGGGGCGACTGGAACTGGAAAAACCACCCTAGCTCGAGAAATTCATGACCACAGCACCCGAAAAGAACGGCCTTTTGTAGCAATCAATTTGGCCACGCTTCACGAGGGTACCTTGGAATCCGAGCTTTTTGGCCATGAAAGGGGTTCTTTTACGAGTGCAGATTCAAAGCGCGTTGGGCGCCTTGAGTTGGCCAACAGTGGGACTGTGTTTCTGGATGAAGTAGGTGATCTATCTCTGCGTTTGCAAGCCCGTCTCTTGGACTTTCTGCATTCAAGACGGATTTGCCCTGTTGGAGGAAATCGCGACACCTACCTGAATGTAAGAGTGATTGCGGCCACTCACCGGGATTTGTCTTTTCTGGTGAGAAAGCGGGAGTTTCGTGAAGACCTTCTTCACCGCCTTAGGGTCATCACGATGGAAACTCAGAGCCTAAAAGACCGTGGGGATGACTTCGGACGGATAGTTCACGCCTGCCTAGAGGATGTTTGTGCGATTACAAAGCGATCGGTCCATAGTCTCTCCGCCGCTGTGGCTGAGGCTCTCGAGAGATATAGCTGGCCTGGGAACTTCCGAGAATTAAGAAATGTCCTTGAATTCGCGGTCCTAGCCGCCGAAGGAAGTGTCATTCACCTGGAGCACCTCCCAACCTGGTTTCTGTGCTCACCTTTGGCGCCTGAGAGTACCAATTCGAACCTTTCGAATCC
>JACPOE010000057.1 GCA_016185105.1 Bdellovibrio sp. | reverse complement strand
TGTATATTAGCGGGACTTCTGGCAAACCGGTTGCGAGGGATTTTAAGAACTCCTGCCCTGATTTCAAAGAATTTGGAAATGCGTGGAGTTCCAATGATCGGTGGAAGATCCTCCGTTGTATTGCGCGAAATTTCACTCCAGGATTGTATGGTTTCGGATTTCGAAGTCATCAGCGAGCGTGAGCCTTTGGTGGATCTGTACGGCAGGATTCAAAAGGCCAGGTACCCATTCTTGCCAGTGGTTGATTCCAAAGGGGCTTACCTTGGTCTTCTGACCATAGATATGATCCAAGAAGGGTGGCAAGCCCGCGAAGTGATTGCTACAGGACCCCTCAGTAAATTGGTCGAAGCTAAAGACCTCCTCTATTCGACCGGGTTCAAGGCACCTACCGTTCAGATCGACGAAAAAATCTCCAACATTCCAAATCTTTTTGAGGACATCCCTTGTGTTCCGGTGCTTGGGAAGGACCGAAAAATACTGGGTTTGCTCTTTGTTCACAACTTGAGACTAGCCTACGATCGGGAAATTGCTCGGCAATCCCTACCGTTTCGTACTCCTGCTCGAAAAGATTGAGTCGCCCGTCTGGATGTGCGAAATAAATCCGAATGATCAACCTCACTTCGGGTCTCAATGACAGGCAGCAAGACGCGGTTTTAGCCACAGACGGGCCGCTTATTGTTTTGGCAGGAGCTGGTTCAGGTAAGACAAAAATGCTGACCTCTCGCATTGCTTATTTGATTGAAGGAAAACGAGTTCCTCCTTACCAAATTCTGGCCATGACTTTCACCAACAAAGCCGCTGGTGAAATGCGAGATCGGATTGAACGCAACCTGGCGGGTTGTGAAAGCGGGACCCTTGGGTTGCCAGAGGTGGGGACCTTCCATTCAGTTTGTATTCGTCTGCTGAGAAAGGAGCTGGTTCGGTTGCCTTTTACACAGCCCTTTGTCATTTACGATGATTCCGACCAGCTGAGCTTAATCAAAACCGTGATGGGCGATCTAGCTATCGATGACAAGGCGTTTAGTCCAAAGGCGATTCAAGGTGCCATTAATCGCGCAAAATGTGATGCAAAGGAACCCCAGGAGATTGAGGCAGAGGCTTTCGATATCTTCACTCGGCAATTCAAACGGGTCTATGAACTCTACCAAAAGAGTCTGTTTACAAATAATGCATTAGATTTTGGCGAAATTATTTGTCTGACCTATCGTCTTTTACGGGACCATCCCGATGTGCGTAGCCGGTATCAGAATCGCTTCCGTTACATTCATGTGGATGAATATCAGGATACCAATCGAGCCCAGTACCTTTTGTTGTCGCAGCTGGCGTCGAAAAAAAATGGGGGACATGAAAACCTTTGCGTAGTCGGGGATGAGGACCAATCTATTTATAAGTGGCGTGGTGCTGATATTCGCAACATCCTAGATTTTGAGACTGACTTTCCGGGGGCAAAAGTTGTTAAGTTAGAGCAGAATTACCGATCTACTCAGACAATCTTAGCGGTCGCCGGACAGGTCATTCGTAATAATAAATCGAGAAAAGATAAAACTCTGTGGACTGAAAACGAGGTCGGGCCGCGAGTGATTCGGGCTCAACTGCCGGATGAACGCGCAGAAGCTGAAATGGTGATAGCGGAGATTAAGCGCCTGGCCGAAAAGGAGAACCGAGCTTTCGGAGATTTCGCGATTTTCTACCGAACGAACGCTCAGAGCCGGCAGTTTGAGGATGTTTTTAGACGAGAAAAAATCGGTTACCAGATTGTCGGTGGTCTTCGCTTCTATGATCGCAAGGAAATCAAAGATATCTTGTCTTATTTTAAAGCAGTCCTGAATCCATCG
>JACPOE010000078.1 GCA_016185105.1 Bdellovibrio sp. | reverse complement strand
CCCGTACGTCCAACATAGTCTTTTTGATTTTCAATGGTGAGAGCAGAAAACTGCCAACAAAACGGATTACTGGGTGCAGGTCCCGCAGAAAGTTGAATCACATCCGCCTGGGGAGCCATGGCTCTCAGATAATTTTCTAGCCTTGAATGGGAGTCGTGAGAGTATTTCCCAAACAAAACCAATATAGAAATTACCCCCGTAATTGAAACCCAGGGGGAGAGAGAAAATCTTTTTTGAAAATAGACAAGGAGTAACGCAAAGAGGGTAACGGCCAAAGAAACGATCGTGGGGGCAAAAATACCACTCCACACCAGCCCCAGCATGAAGACACCCAAACCAAGACAAAGGGCTCTCCACCAAGCACTTCTTGCAACCTGAAAAACAAGGGGAAGGAGACAGAACCAAAACAGGGGCTCCACAATAAAAATTCGATCCCCGTAATACCAGCGATTCCAAAAGGGAGAAAACGGGTGCACCCCATAGTTATTCCAATAATCCATCAGGATATGAAACAACGCTCCCAGCCACCCAATCAGGATCAGTTTGAAAATTTCCCTATTTTCCTGTTTACCGTTGAGTAATCTCTGGCTTCTTTCGATTCAGAGCGTGAGCGAGCGCCACACCAATTAACGAGTGGGTTATATTGTCCATATTTAACTTTTATCAGCTTTTTTTTAACGATAATAGATCTCTTGGTGGATCGAGTCTTTTTGGACGCCTTTTTCTGCTAACAGAGTTTTGATCTCTGTAATCATCGCTCCGTTACCGCAAAGGTAATAATCCGTGCCAACCCAGTTGAAATCCGCGCCAAGACTTCTTAAATAATCAGTCACTCGCCCTTTAAACCCGGTCCACTCAGGGCTGGGTTGGGTAATTGTGGGAACGAACTTCACTCCAGCAACCGAATCAAATGCATCTAGATATAAGAGCTCATCTTCTTTCCTAACCCCTAGAAGGCAAAGAGTCTGAGCTGGAAGATGGGCCGAAAAATGCTCCGAAAGGACCATGGATCTGAAGGGTGCAATTCCAGTCCCAGTCGCAATAAAACAGACATTCTTGCCAGGTTTCGGCTTGTATACAAAATCGCCATACGGCGCAAATGCCCGGAAAGTATCGCCGGGTCTAAGTTTCGCCAAGTAGTTGGTTCCGGGCCCGTCCTCAACAATCTTAATGCAGAGTTCTACGGGTCGAGTCTCCGGAGGGGAGGCAATAGAATAGGCCCGCCTCAAATCCCTACCGCCTGGCCCAGCCCCTGGAATGACGATGCTGACAAACTGACCAGCCTTGAATTCTAAAGGTTTTTGGGGTTCGAATGTGGTTTCGAATACGGTTGGGGTCAGCCATCTGAAGGATGTCACGGTGCACTGATACTCTATGGGTCGCATAAATCCACCTTATGAAAGTTCCACCCGCCAACCTAGCCCAGAATCCTATTTGACGCCATCATTCAATTAAGGTACCCAACTTCTATGTTCGGGTTAAGTCTAGGTCATTTGATCATTCTGTCCATTGTGGTCCTTCTGTTCGGTCACCGCCGTTTGCCAGAGTTAGGACACGCCCTTGGAAAGGGTGTTGGCGCTTTCAAACGAGGTTTGGAAGGTAAAGGCACGGACGAGGAAGATTCAAACAAGCTAATCAAATAACAGAAACCCCCAGCGACGCTAAGGGTTCACAGTAAATCGCTGAGCCGGGCTCATTTGGCTACTGATGTCTTTTGAAAGACTCCGGACCCTCCAATAGTATTGGCCGGCTTTGGGATTTGGAAGAGTCAGATAGTTTTGCGGGGTTATTTTTTTAAATAAAACAGACTGAAACTGCTCGTCGTTTGCCACTTCAATTTCATATCCCACGGTGAAATTAGTTTTTTGCCATGCAAAGAAGATCCGATTTTGTTCCTCGCTCGCTAGACTTTTCTTGCTCAATACCGCACCCTGCTCTGGAGAAACTAAGGCCGGAGGAAGAAACTGGAAAGTAAGTCTTTGCAGGGGGGACTGGATCACGTAGCCATTTTCTAAACGGGAAATGATTCGATAGTACTTAACTCCTGATAGGATTTTTTCCTTACTAAAGGTGAACCGATTCGTATCCACTTTTTCTGTCTGCACTGGCACGTTTGGATCAGTCGATGAACTAAACTGAACCTCATAGTCTTTAATCCCTTCGATTGCGCGCCATTCGAGCGTGATGTTGAAATCCTTAATCGGACTTCGATCAATCTGATTTGAATAAGTTCGACGGCCTCCAATGAGTGGAGGAGCAGGTCTAATTACATCTAAGCGTTTCGAGATTTCCAGCTGCCCCCGACTCTTCGTCGTTTGACTCAGCTTCATTCCCTTATCATCAAAGATCTCCCAGACATAAGGACCAGGAGGGATTCCCTTCCATGAATAGTACCCGTGGGTCCCACGGGGACGAATTGTTTCTCTGACAACAGGCTCCTTGCTAATGGATTTCTTGTCTTCTGATAATTTCCAAAACGCAACCTGTACCGGTTGATCCGGAGGTTCCATTTCCCATTTCATTGCAAGAATTCGTTCAATCATTGAGTCCCGTATTCGCAACTCTGAGTCATCGAAAACCGGGCCAGCTAATATTCGAATTACCCTTGCGGAAGGAATCGGCGGCGGAGCCCGGCTAGGAGTAGGGGAAGGTTTTGGTGCTGCTTCTTCCTTGGCCTTTACTTCTTCGATTTTTTTGCTGAGTGCCAAGAGATCTCTTTCCGGCATGAGCTCAAACCCCTTGGCGTTGACTGGGCTTAGCTCGATCGTTTTAATAGGCGTTCCCGCTTTGACTTCCAAACCTTCAGTGCGGTTGGCTTTCATTGAGAATGTCTTGCCCTGCGCCTTTAAAACCAATGAATCATCCGTAGTCTGATTGACGACCTTTCCGGAAACCAACTCAACCGTCGCATGTCTCTTGATGCCCCCGAGGTCCAGTCCGGAAACAAAAGAAATACGAATCATACTGGAGGGGCCCATGTGGATCCCACCCCCTTTTGAAAACTGAATGAGGGCATCAGAGTCCGGGCCCGTAACCAGAACGTCCTTATTGAAAATTGGATTTTGAAGGTCGAGAGTCTTGAAAGTGGTATCCCCAGACAACTGACGTTGTAGGGTTCCTTGTTTTTTAATGACATACCCTACGGCAACTTTTCCGCTCTCCTCGGTTAGACCTAGCATTGCCCGGACCAGAGGGTAATCGTTAATGTAAAAAATCACCCCCTGAACCAGAAGGGCCAAGGCAATGATAATGACTACGATTTCAAAGGGCCTCAGACGAATCGGAGGTAGTCGAAAGCTGCGAATTGTAATCTCCCGTCATTGATATTGCGGCAACCGTAATATCATCCTGCAAAGGATACCCTTTGCTGAATGCCTTAAAATCATCGAGAACACCCTGCACAACACGGTCAGTCCCCTTTGCTAAGTTTGCTTCGATGGAATTTCGCATGGCTTTTTTCCCAAACATAGCTCCGTCAGGATTTCTTCCTTCTGTCAAACCGTCCGTATATAAAAATAGAATGTCTTCCATTTTAATATGGGTAGTTTGTTTGGACTTCCTTTCGAAATAGCCAAGCAGGAAAGTGTCCTGCATTTGCATAAGTAACAGTTCCCTTTGCGCCATCGATGACCGCAATAAAGAAAGTCATCATAATGCTCCCTTGCGAGGCATCAAAGACGACTCGATTAGCGTAAGACAACATTGCAGCTGGTGAAAAGGAGAAGTCTGGATCTTCAATAGCCAATTTATGAAGTACGCTGAAACAGCTTCGCGCCGATGCTGTGATCAACGCGCAAGGAAGCCCATGCCCCGTGGCATCCGCAATCATAATCACGGCTTTGTTTCTCACACCGAAGAATCCCCACCAATCTCCACCGCATTGATCCGCAGGTGAGTACCGACTATGAATCGTTATCCATTCATTCATGTATTGATTCGGGGGAATTAACGTCTGTTGAACTGTTGAGGCGATCGCGATTTCACCCTCGAGCTTCGTCCGTTCAATACTTTCCTCAATCAGCTCTGAGATTTTTTTGGCCATCACGTTGAAGGAGCGAGAAAGAGCCGAAATTTCATCCGTTCCCTGTTCTTCAACCTGAAGCCCAAAGTTACCAGAAGCGACCTGTTTGGTTGCTTCGTACAGCCGACCGATCGGAGCAGTTAGGGTCTTCGAAAACAAGATCGCAAAAACCACTGCGGCCCCTACTGCCACCATTCCTAGAAAAATACCCTTTTCAATCAGAGTGTAAGCTGGGCGCAGCGCT
>JACPOE010000054.1 GCA_016185105.1 Bdellovibrio sp. | reverse complement strand
GACAGACCTATACCGAACTCTACTCGAGTTGGGTGGTAGCGATGGGTTCTGGGGCCTCTCGGTTAGGACCTGACATTGTTCGCGGTCAGGCAAACCATGGTTTGGTTGCCCTTGTTCTTCGCTGGCTCGACCCTCTGGCCAAAAAGCCGCATTTAGACACCCAGATTTTTTTAGTTCTAGTCTTGGTATTGGGAACGTTGTGGACCCGTCTCAGTAAAAGACTCGAAATTCCAGTTCGATGGGCAGGTTGGTTGGCTCTGGGGGTGGTGGTTCACCCCTTAGCTTGGCATCATAGTTTTGTTCTGACCTACCCTTTGGCAACCTATTCGCTTCATTTTGCTTTGGCTGAGAAAAAGCAACGCAAGTTTTATTTGGCTTTGTCCTTAATCGGATTTGCCTTAATCGGTCTAATTATTCCCAATACGATTGGTAGCTGGGTTCGTCTGTTCGAACTGGCTTCTTCGAAGTCGCTGGGAGTTTTGATTTGTGCATGGGTGGTATTACGGTGCGGACGGAAGGTGCAAGGGCGTTTGGCCTAAACCAGGAGGCAATATGACGGAAAACCAAAAGAGCTTGAATTCAACTGAGAATAAGAATTTTACGATCCGAGCACCCAGGTCTGAAGATCCTACGGAAATGGATGCACTATTTTTAAGTGGATATGACACTTGGAATGAGGGGAGGTCGGTTGAAAAGTTTCTCGCTGATTGTAGAACTTCTAAGAAATATGCTGAGGGGCGTTGGTTTGTTTTGGTGGATCAAAATAATTGCCTGGCCTCTAAGTTGATTGTTTATCCCTTGGGCACTAACCAGTATGGGATTGGCACGTTTGCTACTCCACCGAGTTTTCGGGGTAAGGGATACGGATCGAGACTCTTGGAGGGAGTTCTTGAGGTCTTGAAAGGGATGGGAGCAGAAGCAGTTTTTCTGTTTTCCGATATCGATCCAAAGTTTTACGAGAATTTTGGATTTAAGCAATTGCCAGAAAGGCTCCAACTTGTTTCTGGCTCAGTCTTGATGTCCCTTGGTGAGGGCTCAGAGCGAATTGTTTCTCACTCTGATTTTGTACCCCCTGCTTATTTCTGATGCTGAAACTTCTTCAGACGGTTCAGTAGGGAGGGATTCGATTGGATCATTTCTGACATCGGGCCATCGCGATGCAATTGGGTTTCTTGATAGTACTTCATTGCGTCCGCAATGATTTCCGGCCCATGGACTGCCGATGGTTTCTCTAAGAGTTGATAAATTTTTTGAGCAGCCTCAGCCAGTGTTTCCACCACAGCATCACTGAGTCCATTGACAAATGGATGAACAAAGTCTCTGACAGGAACTCCCAAAATTACAGTGTTCTGTTTGTGATAGTGGGTTTCCCGCGGCGCCCAAGTGATTACGGGAACGGTGTTCATCTTGGCCCACATCATTTCAGCGCCGACCCCAAGGCCTCTTCTGTCACGAGCGTCGACTAAGACAATGTCGCAAGAATAGACTTGAAGCATGTCCCTTCCAAACACGGATTTTTGATCCGATAGATCATCCATACGAAAAGCAGGATTCAAAAAGTGCACGTCGAACTGAGGAAGTTCTATCTGGAGGGTCTCCCGATCTTTGTGGGTCCATAAGAACCCTGAGGTTTCGTGAGCCTTCTGGATACTCCCGGCGAGGTAGATATAGATTTTTCTTTTCATTGACTCGGGCCCTTAACAGCCATCAGGTGAAAGGTTTCAATGGGGTTCAGATTCATGGTGAAATAGGGGGCTTCTTCATACCAAATCATATCCAACGGACCCATCAGGTTTTGAATAAAGGATCTTTCAAAGTGCCTGACCTTGCCGCCTTCGCTGGTCATGAAAGTTCCATAGTCTGCGAACTGGTTGGCATCCCGTTGATACAAGGGACGGTACTTTTCATTTTCAGTAATTAGAAAATCTGAAACGTATAAAAGACCAGAAGGCTTTAATACTCGGTTAATTTCCTTCATTAAATCTTGGATGTCCTTAGTCTCTGAAATACAGGTCAATACCGTCGAAAGAACAATTCCATCCACAGAGGCTGTTTCCAAATCCATTTGGAATGGGGTTTTTAGTAAGCGGAGGTCCAGATGAGGGGATTCTGTTTTTCCTCGTGAGATCATTTTCGGAGCAAAATCGAAGCCCACCAAATTTGAAAAGCCTTCCTGCCAAAGAAGGCTAAGAATTCTGCCATAGCCACAGCCGTACTCGACAATGAGCGAGTCTGACCTTAATCCCTTTGTAAAACGTTCGATTCGAAAGGGGTCAGAGAAGGATTTGGTGGAGCCTACAGTATTCCAAAATTCTTTTTCACTGGTGTACATCTGTCCTGCATTTGGAAACTGTTTCTGTTTCCATTTTTTTCTAGTTTTGAGATTGGTCGGGGCGGCGGGATTCGAACCCACGACCCCTTGCACCCCATGCAAGTGCGCTAGCCAGGCTGCGCTACGCCCCGACAGATCATTGAGTCTGGCCAAGCTAAATTAACCGGAGTTTGAAGTCAAATGGATTAAAAATTAGGCAAAAAAAAACGCCGAGGCCGAAGCCCCAGCGTCTGATTTGAAACCAAGTCGGTTTTAATTCAAGATGACCTTCAAAGCGTCTCCCCAGTGGGTGTTCTGGTGAAACTTCAATGTTTCATAGCTACCCGAATACTGGTTGTAGGTGCCTTTCGAGCTGGGTAACCAAATGGAAATCCCAGTTGCCTTACTAAAGCCCGGAGTAACCTTGTTAGACACCACGAACTGGTTCATGGCTTCTTTGATTTCTCCGAAGGGTGCTCTTTCGAGTCCGGTGATTGCCGCAGTTTCTAGGCCCTTAATGAAGTCCCCTAGGTCTCCGTAGTCTCCGAAGGTAAAGTTCTGAACGCCATTGATGACGTCCATCACCTTACTCATACTGCCCGTGGGGAGGGTTGCCAATTCCGACCCTAGCTTCCTCACAGAAGCGTTGAGCATTTCCATCTTCGTCAAATCATAGGTGGAAAACGTAACGTTAGAGTGTCCATTCACCCCACCCATATAGCTGGCGGTGTATTCTTCTGTCAGATAGGTTCCGACCTCTTTGGGAGATGCTTTTCCATTCTTTGCCCAACGTGCCAAGAAGGTATCGTAAGGCCAACCTGCGCCTGGTTCGACTTCCTGCGAGCCTGAATAAACGCTGACAGAGTCAGACATTTGGTTAGCGACTTCAGCCATGGCCATGAGACAGGCATCGCTTCCATAAAGATCGACCTTATGGCCCATCGTTCGTTTTGCTTCTTCCATAGCCTGGCCTAGTTGAAGCGTGGAGATCGAGTGGCCGGTGTTATCGTCCCAACTAATATCAAAGGGCGAAAAACCAGGTGTGAAATCGATCCGACCGCCTAACATTTTAAGTCTGGCTAAAGCTGCGTGCCAGCCCGAGCCGTGATCCCAGACGTCGACAAAGTAGTGCTTGGCTGGGAAGTTCTTCACGCCCCACTCAATAAAGGAGACTAAGTTTTTGTAGTCCCCCATATCCACTTTTCCGAGGTCCTGAACGGGAGGTGACGCGACTGTATTTGGATTACTTCCCTTAGTGATGAAATAGCGTTTTACGCCACCAGCTGAAATACTAGCCCATTGAACGACGACATTGATGTCGGCGGTCGAGCCCACTTTTTCCATCTGAAGGACGTTCATTTTTCCAAAACGATCCAGGTTGTTGTTCCCATTCAAATAAACTAAAAGGGTCCATTCCTTTTCCTTGCCTGGGCCAGCACCAGACTCATCAGCCAAAGAGGCTGGTGAGAGTGCCAACACAGAAGTAAAAGCGAGCGTGAGTAAAGTGAGAGCGGTCAGTTTGCGCATTTAAGCTCCTCCGTGAGTGGGCGCGGTTTTGTTATTCCCATTTTTTAAATGGGTACTGCGTACTGGACTTCCCGAATACCAGCCTCCCTTTTCCAACCGTGGAAGAGGTACTGGCAGATCAGTTTTAATCTCTGCGCGACGAACGAGAGCTTAAAACTAGTATGAATAGAATATCATTCTGAGTCTCAAGGACCAATAGCGAATGGGATAATAACTACACGAATAATTCCAATAGGCATGTAAAATTTACTGGATTCATCAAAGGGTAATTTCAAAGTGATTTGTACAACAAGGTCCAAGTCGGGTTTTTCCAGATCACTCGGTTATTCGAATTCATTTGGGAATTTTCATCTAGTTCTAGGTCCGAACGGCCCGAAAAATGAGGTACCAAGTGATAAGATTGATCAAGTTTACCGGAGCACTGCGTAATGGAAGGATGAAGACTACCGAGCGGAGACTTTAAATAGTCCGTGTTTGACGATACGTAGCAAATCGGGCCTCTCCATCTTAGAAAAAAAGCACCGGGGCTATGAATGGGGTCGTCATGAATTTGCAGAGAGCGATTTGAATTTCGGACTTCCTTTTGGAGGGCACTTCCGGCACGTGCGAATGCCAGAACTTTTCCTGCCCGGACTGTTATCTTTTTTACAGTTCTGGAAAGCGAAATTGAAAATCCAATTACGAGTCCAACAACTAATAATCCCTGGGCCCAAGGTACAAACGCTTTTGTGTATTTACCGCTCCTGTTTTCAACACTTAAAAAGGCAGCCGGAACCAGGAGAAAGAGACTTCCGAAAATAAATCTTCCTTCTTTATGAGGAATCAGTGAGTGAGCAAGCCAAGGAATAAAAACGAGTGCAGCCAGGAAAGCGCCTGGAATCAGCTCAGCTTGGTTTTGGCGGGGTCTTCGAAAGGAGAGGGCGCTCAAGATGAAACCAAGCCCAATTAAAAGGGGGATATAGCCGTAGTATTTAGCAATCTCACTAAGATAGCGATGCCAAGGCTGGGGGCCATAAAACTTCTCAGCTCCGCCTAGGGTCCAGTTGAAATGAAGGTAGTTTCTAAAAGGTACCAATATACCAGACAGGGTCCCAGCCTCCAAAAGGGCAAGGAAAAGAACTGTGACTCCATAGGCGGTGCTTAAAAGGCCTGCATTCCAAAGAGCTTTTTTTAGAGGCACTTCATTCCTTAGCTGAATGAGTAACAGGACTAAAAGCAGGCTGATCAGATGAATACCCGTCTGGTATCGGATAAAAAACAGAGTCCCTAGGAAAATGCCGGCCAAGAAGACTAGAGCTGAGTTGATATTTATTTTTTTGAGCTCAGGTTTTGATTTAGAGACTCCACCCCAGTTTCCAAAAATCAGAAGAACTGTGGCAGCAAGAAAACTTCCCTCAAGGGAATAGTCCATCAAACGAACTGAATGGTAGATTAAATCTGGCCAAATCGCCAAAAAGAGCGCTGCGCTGCCAGCGAGCTTTATTGAACCTGTTCCCACCCAGACGAGGCGCCATCCGCAATAGACTTGAAGGAGCGAGAGGATTCCATACAAAAAGTGTAAGGTGCGCACTTGAGAAATAGAATCGGTCCAGCCCAAGGTGGAGACCCAATGGAGCAGTTCATTTTGAAGACGAATTGGAAGCCAAGATAAAAGGTGGTCATTCCATTCCCATGGCAAAAGAGTGGAATATCCCTGTAAGTGCGCCAACGGTTCCAAAAGTCGATACACTTCATTGGGGTGGTCAAAGCCAATCGAAAAGTAAGCTGCCAAGGAACGAAGCGCCGCCGCCAGGATTAAAATACAGGCTAAAACTTGGTTACTTGTGGGAAAAGGTTTTCTTGCCATGGGACGATCCTATCCCTGAAACAGCCTCATGCAAACATCACATCCATGGCAAGGCTCAGAAGTTAGCGTTTGGGTTTTTTCATTAAAATAGTTTTTCAGCCACAACCGTCGACAACCCTTACTTTCGTAAAAACGAATGAGATCCAAGAAGTCCTGATGCCGTTGTTTGGATTCGCCCAAGCTCCATTCTAGAAGTTGAAAGTCTCCAGGATCCCAAAAAACAGTAGCTTGTCCAAAACGATCCGTTCCTCGTCCTACCCGCCCTATCGCTTGCACTAAGGCCAAGATGGATGATGGCGACTGCCAAAGTAAAACGGATTTAAGGTGCGGAAAATTCATTCCCATCCCAAATGCCGAAGTGGCCACCACGATTTGGTAATTTTGGTCAAAAACCAGATTTTCAATATTTCTACGCTCTTCGGAAGAAAGGCCCCCATGATAGGAGACGACTTGTTTTCCCATCGCGGTTAATAGCCGGGTGATCCGAAGGGTATCTTTTCGTGTGCTTACAAAAATCAAACCGCCCTCCTTCTGAGTGAGTGCCCATTGCATAGTTTTTTGCAGCCGCTCTGGCCAGCTCGCGCGATGAAGATAGAATTTCAGAGAAGCTGGCAAAGCAAATTGACCTACTTCGATGCAAGGAAAAGAAATTTCACGTTTCAGCGCAGCCCTAGCCTTTGGAGGAAGAGTCGCCGTTAGCCAAAGACTTTGAGGCAAATCAAAACCAGAAACTAGTTTTGGAACCTCAAGAAAAGCAGGTCTAAAGCTCTCTCCCCAATCCCAAAGGCAGTGGCATTCATCGACGACTAGAAAATTGGGGTTCCACTTTTTGAGCATGGCCTGTCTTGAAGAGGAAAGGAGCATTTCTGGACTTAGGATCCAAGCCCCAGACCTTGGGGGAGGGGGTAAAGCTTCTCGCTCGCCTGCTCCCAGAGTGACTCTCACACCAGAGGCCTTCAGTTGTTGGAATTGTTGACGGGCCAAGGCAATCAAGGGAGTGATCAGAAGTGTACGACGCAGGGGGGAAGCTGCTGCCCGTTCATAGATTAGGCTCTTACCCGAACCCGTGGGTGCTACACAGATGACATGTCTTATCAGTCTGGGATCGGTTCCCAGTATTTCCAAGACCTCTTTTTGAAATGGGCGAAGCTGGCGTTCTTGTGTTTCCATGGCAAACGTCTGTGCCAGACGCATGCCAGAGAGAGGATATCAAAGACCCATTTCTTTGGCTTTAGCCGCTGAAATCTGGAGCTTGCTGCGGAAACGGAAATAAATCAGTGCGCCTATCATCCCAATAAGAATATTTGTCATTGCGTAAAGATTATAGATATCGCCGCCACGAAGGGACCCAATGTTTTTGAACAATTCAGAAAATGCAAGGTTTCCCGTTCCAATTCCAGCAGGCGCAACTGGAACTGCTGTTACTAGAAGGCCCATCGGAACGACTACATAGACATCTGCTAGGCGGATTGGGCCGGGGTCAAGTACATGTGCAAAAGTCAGACACACCCATCCTACCGTGAGGTGAATTACACAAGAAATCGCCAAGACTTTCAGGATCGTAAGGCGATGGTTATGGTAGTGGCGTAGACTCTCGTAAACTCTTACAAAGGCTCCAGCAGCGGGAAATTTTCTTTCTGTTTTCCTTAGGAAGATCAGAAAGACATCATGTTTTTCTTTAACCAAAAACAGGTAACCATAGAGCAACGCCACGCAAATGGCAGCGATTGTCATCAACAGACCTACAGCTCCAATTAGAGACGAGTGGGAATATTTTTGAAATTGATAAGCTAAAGCACCAGCTGAAACCATAACAAGTGCAGATAAACCGGCTACTCGATCAAAAAGGATACTTCCAAAAGCCCGCGACTTCTGTCCCCCTGTTTCTTGTCCAATATAATAGGCCTTGATGAAATCACCACTGACGGCTCCTGGTAAGGCAATGTTGAAAAAGTTTCCGATGAGCGTCAGCTGAAATGTTCGATACCAAGACAAGTGAATATTCTGGGCTCGCAGTAGCCACTGCCACCGAAAAACACCAAGTAACATTGTAAAAAACAGTCCACCCATTGCCGGTAGGAGCTGGGGCCATCGATGAAAAGCCTGCAAAAGAGCTTTGGGTGAAATGAGGTCATTGCGCAGCATGAAGGCAAGCAAAGCAATGACCAGGGCTAATTTCAAAAAAGTTTTAATCCGATTCCGGAATTTTACCTGGTGGGGTGTTAAAGACGATTTTTTCTTCATTTAATCCTTCAAAAAATTAGCAAATAGGGTTTCTGAGACTCTCGGATTGTAGAGGGACTTTTTCTTTTGGTCCAAAAATAATTTCTTAGGAATTCCTGTCTTTTTTCGTTCTCGAAGGATGAAGTTTGCCTCCTGGGGCTCCTTTTCTGGATGGAACTGAATTCCGAAGACGGGCCGACTTGGGTCTTCAAAAGCTTGGATAGCGCAGTACTCCGACCTTGCTAGGGTGCGCAGGCCGGATGGAAGCTTTGTGACCTCCTCAAAATGGGCCGAAAAAGAGAAGAATCGATTGGGAAGCCCCGCAAGAAGTTTACTCTCAGCAATCAATTCTATGGGCGTCCATCCAAATTCAGGGGTTTTTGCTTTTCCAACACAGGAGGTATTTTTTGAATAGAGCCTTGCCAGGATTTGGTGCCCAAAACAAATTCCAAGAATTGGGACGCGGTGGGTAATCGAATTTTCTAAAAAATTCAAAAGACGATTGATCCAGGCCGAGTTTTCCAAGGCGGAGGTTTTCGACCCTGAGAGGATGATACGGTCGTATTTCAATGGAGAATTCGGAAGGTCTTCTTGAGGGCCCCTTCGAACATAAAGCGTCGCACCGGGTGAAGTAGATGCTGCGGCTTTACAAATATCCTTTGATCCCCAAAACGGAGGATCAATGTTGTTATCGATGATCAGAATTTTCATAGTCTATAGGAGTGGCGTTAGCCCGTTGCACAGGGCGAATCTTCTTTTCAAAAAGGAAGGCATATTTAAGAAACATGCTATGTGCAGCATTGATTGAAATAATAAATCCGGGGAGTCCATCTAAAAATCCTCTTTTTAGAAAGAAGGTTTCGATAAACTTCCACAGAGGTTTGAACAAAAGCTTGAAAATGCTGGGCTGCTGACCCCTCCACACGAGATCCTTTGAGCCCAGCCGAGCAAATTTTAAATTCGTTAAAATCTGATCGGCAATCGTGTCAAAAGCATCATGGTTCAGAGGATTTTTCAGTCGGACGGTTTCACCGTGAACCTCAAGTTTTTCGTGGACTTCGGGTTCAGTCCATTTGGCAAAATCTCTGTGAGTAAGACGGTGTAGGTAGTTTGGATACCATCCTCCATGCTTTATCCAACGCCCCAAGTAGAATGTCTTTCGCGGAATTTGAAATCCGGTTGGGTGGACGGGTTCGGTACTTAAGCTGTCTAAGTGAGCTCGAATTTCAGATGCCAAGTCTTTAGATACCCATTCATCTGCATCAATGTTTAAAACCCAGGGAAATTTAGCATGGGATTGGGCAAAGTTTTTTTGTTGTCCGTAACCTGTCCAAGGATTTACTAAAACTCGTGCCCCATTCTGCTTTGCAATTTCAAGGGTTCGATCGCTGCTTCCCGAGTCGACAATCAGAATGTCGTCGGCCCACGAGACGCTTTGGATCGCCTTGGCAATTTTACTTTCTTCGTTCAGAGTAATGATTGTTACGCTTAAAGGAGTATGAGCCATTTATTTTGCTGCTCCCCCATTTTTCTTGAAATTCTTTAATAGAATATAGCTTCGATATTCAAAAAGGCGGATCCCTGTAAATTTTTCTATTAAATCTAAAACAACTTTTTTGGTATCGCGGATGCTCCAGACCCAGGGAGAGCTTTTTAAATCCCAATGCCAACCTTTGTTTTGAATTCGCAGAGCCATGACGTTGGGGTGAGTCCCGACAAAGGGTCTCAGGCCCCAGAACTTCTTGTAACGGTAATTGTCACCGGTGTAGGGCGTCTCATTGACTGAATTTTTGAGAGTCGGGTCTCCATGGTAAAGCTGATCCATAAAATAGGTTTTTTGTTTCATCGCCTCAGGCGGTCGAACCCAGCCATAATGAAAAATTCGGGCATTACAGAGTCTGACAGACAGCTTAGTTGCGTCTTTTTTTCTAAAGCTCTGCGCATCTCCAATACTTCGGGCTCCGGAACTTTTTCTAATGACTCGGACTTCCCTTCGGTACGAACTGCGGGATTCTTGAATCACATCAAAAGAGCCATAGAAGTGGAGGTAATCAAAAAGAAGGCCATCCACCGATTCAGAGGAATTATTCTCAATGAGAGCTTGGCGGATATTGGGAAGGTCTGCTTCGTGGAGAACCTCATCCGCCTGGAGGTATAAGCACCAGTCGTATTGGCATTTCTCAAGAGCAAGGTTGGTTTGCTCGGACAGGATTAATCCGCCTTTTTTCTTTTCTGGGTCGTCCAGAGGCCAAGTGCTCTCAAAGATTTTTATTTTTTCACCACCCGGCTCTGCTCGCAGTTTGTCAATTTTTTCTAGGGTGGCATCTGTGCCTTTCCCTACATTGATGACAAATTCGTCCACCAACGGTAAGGCGGATCGAATAGATTCTTCAAACGGGTAATCAAAAAGAATCCCATTTCGGATTAGGCTGAATCCGGAAATCTTTGGAGCTGGGATCTCAGAGATCAAGGGCCAGTCCCCCTTACTTTCTCACACTGCGTAAATACGTTCTCAACACCTAGAAGTCGCATACACTTATGCTCTTCGACCGTACAGGTGGTTAGCCCACACCAGGCCGGCATGCCTGGATCCGCATCTTTTCTGCACGGGAGCTCATCAATGAAACAATAGGGATTCTTATCTACTGGATAGGGGTGCCACTCGAAGGGATGTTCGGGACCAAAAAGCGTAACCGTCGGTGTTCCTACCGCCACGGCTAAATGGCGTGGACCGGAATCATTTCCGGCAAGGACGGACAGGGATTGAAGAACTGCGGCGAGTTTTTTCAGGGGAAGACCGCAGCTGACTTGGATTTTCTCTCTAAAATCGGTCTGAATGCCCAAACCGCTGCGGGAATGAAGGCCCTCTAGATGTTTAAGAAATTCGTGCATCAGATGCTCTTCGCCCGGGCCGACTAGTCCGAGTACGCCTCCGTTAGTTTTAGAAGCCCACTGGAGGGCTAGATCGGCAAATCTTTCAAGTGGCCAGGTTTTTGTGGGTCGACTTGCCCCTAGCGCTAGACCAAGGATTGGTTTTTTTAGCCCGAGCTGTGAAAGGTAGACTTTAGCATCTTCTTGTTCCGCTTGTTTTACTGGAACTTTTGGCAGCCTTCCGGCAGGGATATGCATTCCCAAGGCCCTGAGACAGTCCATGTCCCTCTCAATAATGGGTTTCAAAATACCTTTGCCCGGAATTTCCACTGTCGAGTAGCGATTTTTAGCCTGATGCCCATGGAAGTGATTCACTCGGACTCGTGCTCCGGTCGCATAAGAAAGAGCCGCGCTCGATGGGCTGGCGTGAAAGTTGACTACAAAGTCAAACCTTTCTCTGCGGAGTTGATACGCCAGTCGGGCGAGACCACGCGTTCTTCCAAGTCTTCGAGGATGCCTCTGATAAGGCCAAATGCGGTTGACTCCCGGTAAGTTCTCTAGAACCGGACACCATTCCTTCATGGCTAAGAGATGAATTTCAGAGGAAGGGTAGGCTCGCGTGAGTTCCACTACGGGGGCGGTGAGGAGGACGGTATCCCCGAGCGATCGGAGTTTGATGGCTAGAATTTTATTGGGGCCCATGGAATCCAGAGCCTAACTCAAACAGGAGGCAAAAAAAACCCCCGGATTGCCATTCAGCAACCCAGGGGTTTGAACAATTCGGTCAGACCCAGATCTTAGTGGGTTTCGCCTTCAGCTTTTGGAGCTGTGTGGTGACCTTTAGCAGCCTTTTTTGCTTTCTTTGCAGTTGGGGCAGCTTTCTTAGCATGGTGTTCTGTTGTTGTGGTTGTTGCTGTATGCTCAGCAGTGGTCGCTTCGTGAGCTGCTGGAGCTGTTGTTTCGGTTTCGTTAGCGAAAGCAACAACAGACAACGACAATGCAGCAATCATCACAAGTGCAAACTTTTTCATAAAATCTCCTAGATAGGCAGTTATTAGTTTTCCAGTCCGAATCCGAACTGGAAAGTTCTTTTTAGGTGAACCCTGAGATTACATGCAAGGTTTTTTTCAAGAGATCGCACCTTTTTCTTGTCGGCAATTCTCTGGACTGTGAAGTTGTTGCGAAATGCACCAGGTTGTTTCAAAAGCGAGATTCAAATTTGTAAATGTGACGAATATCGATATGGGGAAATCTAAGATGTTTCAATTTCATGGCTGAGAGTTGCAAAATCAGTTTTGTTTGTCGGCCTTTTTCTTGGAAGCGAACTTTTTTTACTTCGTTCAAAATAAAAGACTCCATATCGGCAGGGTGAAAACAAAATCCCTTCGAAAATTCAAATTCTCCCTTGAAAGGAATAATTCGCGCTTCAAAAATATCCCCACGGGCAAAACCCTTGTTGATCTCTGAATCTGTGACGACATGGGTCTTATTGGTAAAAAGATCGAGAACAACAAACCCTTTTTTGTTCCAGGTGAATCTCTTCAAACGAAAAATCGAATGGACCGTTGAACAGAAGTCTCGGTAGATATTTAGCTCTTCGCTGGAGAAGCGGTCCTTATTCTTCCTAAAAAAGTATTTGATCGGAGGAAGGTCAACTCCAGGCAAGTCCCGATCAAAAATATACCAGTCCATGAAAATACACATTCGCTGTTCAAACTCAGAATCGTCTTCATAGACAATCCCAGCTTTGTCAAAGTACTCTTGTTTGGCGGTATAGACTTCTCGGTAGTACTCTCCGGTAGTGAAATCTTCGATGATGGGTTCAAGATACTTTTGATACATTTCGGTTCATCATATCGATAAATCGATCAAAATGAATCAAAGAATCGTGTGGACCAGGACAGGATTCGGGATGATATTGCACGGCGAAAGCGTCCGCATCCCTGACGCGGATACCTTCTACGGTCTTGTCGTTAAGATTGATGTGGGTGACCTCGACACGCTTAGGCAAAGAACCGCTATCAACAGCATATCCATGATTATGCGAGCTGATTTCTACACAGCCACTTGCGTGGTCCAATACAGGTTGATTTCCTCCACGATGGCCAAATCGCAGCTTGAAGGTCTTTCCCCCTAGGGCGAGGGCTAGTATTTGCTGTCCCATACAAACCCCAAAAAGAGGTACCTTCCCTACGAGCTGTTGAACTGCATCAATCGCATAGGGGGCACCTGTAGGGTCTCCGGGTCCGTTGGAAAGGAATACTCCATGAGGTTTTCTCGCTAAGATTTCCTTAGCGTTGGTCTTTGCTGGGACAACCTCGATTTCGCACCCCCGTTCCTCGAGAGCTCGTAACAAGTTCCATTTGATGCCGAAATCGAGCGCAACCACTTTAAATTTTCTAGTGGGTGTTTTTCGGTTGGAAGTAAAGGCTGTGGCTCCTGCTTTTCCGTATTGAGAAGAGCGCCAAAGGTAAGGCTCGCGGGTCGTCACTTCACCAATCAAGTCTCGTCCCTCAAAGCGGGGTAGACTTCTGAGTAGCTCAGCTGCGATTTCCTTTTCCTTCGCCGGCAATAAAATTCCTCGTAAGACACCTTTCGACCGAAGGTGGCGGGTCAATGCCCTTGTGTCTACGTTACAAATTGCAGGCACATTCATTTTGAATAAATAGTCCTGGAGGTTTTGCTCGCTTCTCCAATTTGAGGTGGTTTCACTGTTTTCACGGATCACGAAGCCACCGCACCAGGGACGTGCGCTTTCTAAGTCTTCAGAGTTGGTTCCAGTATTGCCAATATGGGCAGCCGTCATACAAATGATTTGGCCGTAGTAGGAAGGATCCGTCAAAATCTCTTGGTAGCCGGTCAAAGATGTATTGAAAACCACTTCGCCGTATCCGTAGTCTCTTTTTTCTTTCCAGCGGTGAATTTCCGCCGCGCTTGTAGGAGCTCCAAAAAGGGTTCCCTCAAAAACCGTCCCATCTTCAAGAAAGAGAATTCCTTTTTCAGACATATTTAAAACCCTTTCGTTGGTAGGCAAGGCGGCCCGCGACCCAAGTTGCCATCACTGCCCCTTGAAATTCTTGTCCCAAGAAGGGGGAATTACGACTTTTTGAGACAATATCCTCTATTGAAAAAGTCCATTTTAGGTCTGGCTTCAAAAGGGTCACGTCAGCGTCTTTTTCTTTTTTCAGGGTTCCAAAGGGCAAGGAAAGAATTTTTGCAGGACCTAGGGACAAGGACTCGACCCACCGTCTGGGCGACAAAATCTTTTCATGAACCAACTGAAGCGTGACGGGAATTGCAGTTTGAAGTCCAAGGATCCCGTTGGCTGCCTGGTCAAACTCGAGAGCTTTGTCGACCGTGCCATGGGGAGCATGGTCGGTTGCGATCACCTCCACCCATTTTTTTTCTACAGCCTCCTGCAGAGCTTCAACATCTTTTGCAGATCGCAGGGGAGGTGCCATTTTGTAGTCTGTATTGTAGGTGCGAAGGCATTCTTCGGTGAGGGTTAGGTGATGGGGGGAAGCTTCAGCGGTGACCGGCAAACCATCCTCCTTGGCCCGTCGAAGGTGCTCTAGAGCCACAGCAGTAGAAATGTGGGCAATGTGGATTGGGGTACGAGTAAGCCGACAGAGCGCAATCTCGCGGGCGACCATGATTTCTTCAGCGGCGGCAGGATTCCCTCTTAAGCCAAGTTCGTTGGAAAGGGCACCCTCATTCATGACTCCTTGTCCAACTAGATTCCAGTCTTCAGCAT
>JACPOE010000086.1 GCA_016185105.1 Bdellovibrio sp. | reverse complement strand
TCTGCTGAGAAGTTTGGAAAAAATGACGAAATCGAATTCCCACCCAAAGACCAATGGCAAATCTAACCGTTAGAAAATTCAACCGTTAAAACAATCTGGGTCCTATGTCCCGTCAAGGCCCCGTCCTATGCCCAACGTACAATTGACCCCTCCTTAATTCAACTTTAAGAGCTGGGAGGGGTCAATTTTCAACTGTTGATTAAAACTTAATTCAACATTTTCAACTTTTTAAGGAGCCAAAAAACGCCGTTTTTGCACCGTATCCAGACCTAGTTGCTCGGCCAATCTGTGAAAACAAATCAAATTTGCGAGGACTACAAGGAAACGAAAAGCTATCAGGATGCCGAGACTATTTAGGACAACCTGAGGCGCTTGCAACGTCGAGAACTCCTTACGGGCAACATTGAGCTTCTCCCTAATGTCATCAAGACCCCTTTCATATTTCCTTGCGGCACCCAACCATTCCCGCTGAACTAGCTGATTCCGGAGGCCTTCTTTTTGAATGCGCTCGGCTTCAAGTTCATCAATCGCTTGTGCCATTAAACGAGCCTTTGAAACATCTTGTGTGGCTAATTTCAAAGGCCTTCCGCTAAGAGTCCATAAGGTTAAGGTACACAACAGAACGACAACAAGACGCTGAGACCAGCGAAGCATGGCACTCTTCCCCCTTGAGAAAGAAAACAGAATCGCCACTCCTTCGACCATACCAGCCTTGAGATAAGCAGCTAAAGGGGACTCTTGGGCGTCCAGGTAGAAAGTGGCAGCCTCCCTAATCAGAAAATAAGTCATGATAAAACTTAGGCAAACAAGAGCAATCACTTCCAGGCATCGCAGGATTGCCCAAGGTTGGAAAAAATCGGAAGGACCGCCTCCCTTGCTAGCAAAGAGCTGCAATACGTTTGTTTTGATCATGTTACCTTTTTTTTCTCGACGTTCTTTGGTTTTTAAATAGTACATGCGGTTGTATTCCTGTCTGGATAGCGACCTTGTTTGCGTTGGGACTTCGCTCGACGCACGCTGATCTTCGAAAGTTGTAACCTGGCTCATACGCTGACCTCTTCAGTCTGAGGCTGAATGTTTGTGATTGCGTTACCGCGCTCCACTGCCATGAAGTGATTCAAAACACACGTACGAACAATCGGGTGTTCCCATCCAAGTTTCTCCCAAGCATCAAGAGTAAAAATGCAACCGAATTGTCTGACTGCTTCAGATGAAAATGCTTCAACCTCACCGTCTTGGGTGTACAGAGACAAGAATCTAAGAGCGGCAGCATCCTGTTCTTCTTTCCACCTCGCTTCTTCCCTTCTCGCGAGTTCCTCTCGTCGTTGTTTCTCAGCCAACTCAGCGGCGGCAATTGCTTCACGTTCGAGTCTTTTCGCATGCGCTTCTTCGAGAGCAACCTTCTGAGCCTCCCAGTTTAGATAGAGAGCTAGATTGCTCTCCCAGTGGTCCTCCAGCCATGACATGGGCGAGTGAATCTGGATCTCCTTGCCTGCCTTCACCGTTCCATGCTGCTCCAGAAACTTAACCACACGTCCACAGAGCCGAAAGAATGTCTCTTGGTGTCTGAGAAAAAGTCTTTGAAAAATCTCTCTCTCTTTTTTTACTTTCGATTCTTGCCCCTGTGCTTCGAAAGTGGACCATCTTTGCAACATGTCCTCTGGAAATTCGCTGCTGCTGAGAAGAGATTCTTTCTTAGATTCTTTAAGAGGGTTCTTGGGGTCGGAAATTTCCTTTTGATTTCCAGATGTTTGAGGAGATTGCACAGGGTTAGTTTGCCCTGTATTGACGCAGGGTAAATTGCCATCTTCGCTACAGGGTGGATTGCCTCGGGGTAGTTTACCCTGGGGTGATTTCACCTGGGTTGGTTTGCACTGCTCTCTGATCTTAAAAAAGTGGGGATTAAGTGCCCAAAAGATCACTCTCGGCGAAATCTTGATCTTAAGTAAAACCCCCTTGAGTTGGAGATGAGTCAACGCTTTACGTAGGTTTGCTTCATTCATTCCCGTTTCGTCTTCGAAATCCGGCATGCTGATTGCCGCAAACATCACTGGCGTGACGCATGCGATCGTCCGGTCATACACGGTCGTAATGAGGGCGATGTCCACCATCTTGTGGCCGTAACGCCCTGGTGCCTTGAAGTGACGCGTAATGCAATGTGCTAATCGTCCCCAGCCCCCTGCGAGAAGCTCTTGTAAAAGTTTGTCCTGGGCTCTTTGAGAAAGAACCGGGGCCCCATCAAGTGCAGCTTTGATCTCTCCTTCTCTGCGCTTCCTGCGCCTTTGATCAAAAATGAACGCTACGGCTGGGCTTTGCATGCTAGGCAGCTGTCCTTCGATTTCGAGCGTGTTCTCTGAAACCTCTGGAGCCGGAGGCGATGTTTGGTTATCTATAACTATTGTGGTCTCTTGTTTGTCATTGGCTTCCACCTGATTGGTGGCTGCGCTAGAGAGATTGCAGTCCATGTTATCTCCAATGGTATTGACACTGGCAGGACCGCTTCGTAGGATAGAAGTGTCCATGCCGCGAACCGCCAAAAGCGGTTCAGGTTGGGGGATCGTTTGGTCAGCATTGTGTCGCTAAACTTGGTGCTGACTGTTCAACGTTTAGAAGCCTGGAAGCTTTGCTTTCAGGCTTTTTTATTTCGGTCGTTAAATTTTTCTATTTTTACCCCCTTTTCTAACTGCTCAGTTCTAACGAGTATGAGCAACTCTGCGTGATTTGATTATTCGCTAATCAAGATTAGATTCTAAATAGTGCATTAAACATAAGTCAAATTTATTATTTATTAAATCGGATATGAGTATTTTGGGCGAGTCTCGAGTAGTGTTTGAATTTGAGTTAAGGAAAGACTACATTTGGAGATGTGGGATCAGAGAACTGCGAAAAAACAAATCAACAGGGAGCAACCAGACTTAGAAGACTTCGTGTTGCTCTAAACATGAACACAAGAGAATTTGGAAGGCTATTTGGCAGATCAAATGCCACTATTTGCCAATGGGAAAACTGTAATACTGAGATCCCTGAAATTGCACTCAAGTTGTTAACAATTTTTGAGAAAGAGCACGCAGAAAAACTCAAGAAGAAGGATCGAATCCAGTCTCGATCGCTGTGATCAGTTCATATTTACAATATTATCATCGCCATTGTACTTCTCAGGCCGAACTTTTCGGGGTGGGAATTGAAACTCTTTCCTCGTAAGCGCTTCGTCTAGAAGAATTCCTTCGAAATGGTCTTTTAGAACTCTCCGCTGATTAGCTACAGTGGGATAACGGCCCTTAAGAGTTCTTTCACGCTGGACATAAGTATGAAAGAAATCATGCTGATCTTTGTCCAAGATGCATAGATTCTCTGGGCGATTGTCATCAGTCGCTGGTCCATAGATGTGATGGACAAGTTCATTCGATAGCAGTTCTCTACCAATCACGTCTTCAGCAACTGCACGATGTTCTAACTTTCTTTCAACCCTAATCACGTAACCCGATGTCAATACATGCCGGGAAACGCCCTCTTTCAGGGGTACTTGGACGTACCCGTGCGGAACTACTTTGCTTTCAGAGATGGTTGCTGCGACCTTCTCGTTAGACTTGCTTAAC
Source organism: Bdellovibrio sp. (assembly GCA_016185105.1). GTDB lineage: Bacteria > Bdellovibrionota > UBA1018 > UBA1018 > UBA1018 > JACPOE01. The sequence continues at coordinate 44,911 of JACPOE010000086.1, read as the reverse complement.
TTCTTAGCCAGAATTTCATATTCGCTCATCAAAGATTCAGTCGCATGAGTGGCTAGAATCAACGTCTTTCGGTGAGCATCACGGAAGCATTTGAATAGAAAGTAGACCGCCGCCAAGGTGGCCAGAGCTATCGCTCCAACTCCAAAGACTTCATTTTTCCCGATTGAAAATGTGAAGTGAAACTCCGGTGAGGATTGAGCACCCAAGACAGTTTTGTTCTTTTGACCAACCATAGTTAGATTCGGTTACCATGGTATTCGCCATGACATGGAGCGAGAGACCTCTGAAAATTATTATATTCATGTACAGATCCCTGTTTTAACGAACTAAAACACTAGGAAAACCCGATTTGAGCCAGATTAAATTAAAATTTGACGCACCACTTCCAATTCCAAAAAAACTCTGCTATTCACATCCTCATCAGAACCCCGCAGCCCTCATCTTGAGGTGCGGAACGGTCTAAGGCTCTGGGGTCTCTTCAATCCAAAATAGCTGAATCGGAGACGATTCAAGAAGGGACACTTATGATTAATTTAGAAATGAGTCTATGGCGGAGGGGTCTTCGCGGTCAGCACTCCGAGCTTTGTCTCCGAATCCCACCCCAAAGTGGCAGCATCCCCGGTCCCAAGCCCAGAATACTTTGATCCCTATCCCACAATTCCCCTAAGCTTAAAAAGTTCGATCGCCCTCCTCTCCTTCATCCTCAATCCATCGGTAATAGTGGCCACTGAGGAGAAGCTCCAGAACCACGAGGTGCGGACCTACATGCCGTTCAGCTATCCAGTTGATCCGGCAAAGACTCACACCATTCCAGACATGAATATCGCAAACGCGCTATCCAGCACCCTAGTCGAGTGGGACGAAGAGAAGGAACTCTCTTCAGGGTTAGCAGAAAGTTGGAAGATCGTAGCTCCAAACACCTACCGGGTCCACCTGAGAGCAGGTGCTCACTGGTCGAACGGTAAGCCCATCTTACCTTCAGAGATCAAGCAGAGCATCGAGCGAACCCTAAAAATCCATCTAATTGACACAAAAGAAATAGCCCGCAGCCTAAAAGCCATTGAGTGCCCCACACTGTCAGACATTGATTTCAAACTCTACGGACCGGCCCACAGTAGTGGATTTCTTAAGCACCTAGCCGAACCCAGATTTGGGATTCTGAAACTGAAAGAGAATGGACAGCTTGATTTGAGCGTAACAAGCGGTCCCTTCCTCCTCCTACCAAAGTCTTCAGAAAAAGAACTCTCTCTGGCCAGAAATCCAAGATGGACAGGCCAGAGCACCGGCTTTTCAAACGCAGATCAGATCATCATACGACCACTCCCTAAGAATGCGGATTCTCAGAACATCCTTCTTGCTGACGCTTGGCCCAATTTCATAGAGACACTCTCTGTTTCTAGTCCAAGCCTCACTCAACAGTATGAGAAGGCCGGTTTTGTAACATGGAAACCACCTCTCGATAAATTGTTCTACATTCAGCTTGGTAGAAAAGGCACAACCTCGGAGGGCCAAGCGCTACTAAGCCTCCTTCGAACGAAACTCAATAGAAAAGCTCTGCTTCAAGACCTGACCGGATACTCTCTAACGGATCAAGTCTTCCCAAGGGGATACCCTCTTCACGACCCTGCCTTCGCGTGCACAAAGCAAACGAACTCTCTCCCAGAGACCTTCCAGGAGCGCCCTATAGAGGTTCTGATTAGCCCTGCACGAGTTCCAAGAATACTTCAGGAAAACCTAAGACTGATCTTGAAAGATATCACCGGAATTAACCCCCATTTTATCTCGGTACCGCTTGATGAGGTCTATAGATACAGACTGCTTGGAAACTTCGACCTCTACGCAGGAAGTATCGGAATCGGAGAACCTGACCCAGACGCCCTGCTCTCATTCTACCTTGAGGGTGACATGCCAATTCTCTATCCCGATGAACACCTAAAACAGCATTTGAGACTCTCTAAAGCCACTCTTCATCACCAGAAAAAGGCATCTCACTTGCGGTCTATTCTTAGAGAAGCCACTTGCGCAGGCCACATTCTTCCACTCTTCCATCTTTCAACAATGGGCGTTGGAACTCGCAATCTCGACTTCTCACATATTTCAGACGCTGATGAGTCCATTCGATTGTCTAAAATTCTATTCAAGACAGAAACGACGATCCTAGCGAGGAAATCAAAATGACTGGAACACTCACCAACACGACCTTAGAAAAATACTTCCGAAATCAAGCCATTCGCTGGGGACTCATTGGCCTAGCTCTTACACTACTCTTCGCTACCCCGTGTGTCTTGTACTCCGCCAAGACGGCTTCGGAGAGGCAGATTCTATACACAGCGAAATCCGTCGCTCGTGCATTTCGTCCGATGATCCTTCAAGAAAACATCCGAGACGCTGAATTTCAAATACGTAAGGCACTGGATCTAAAGCCAGGAGAATCTGCAACCATTTTTGACTCAAGTCTCAAAGCTATATTTCCACTTAAAGAAGAGAATCGGAACCCACACTGTAAATCAGTAAGCCAATTCTGCTGGGGAAATCACTTTAGAACCCTCAGTATATTACAGCCCATCTTCTTTGACGACCACAAGGAGGAAGGTCTCTTTGGATATCTAGAACTATCCCTAACACCCACTGTGGACCTGAGCATCTTATCTACTCTTGTAGTCCTTCTGCTAATGACCTTTGTAGTCCAAGCATTTGGTCTCTCGTCAGCCTTGAGTCAGTCTGCTCAGCAAATCATTGCCCAACTTTCTCTATGGGCAACGCACTTAAAAAACACTCCTAGTAAACTTCCTCAAGCACGAGCCAAAGTGCCCTTCTCAGATTTAAAATCAATGCAGGAAGCAGTAGACGGGCTTTACATCGAAATTGAGAAACTCCGAAGAAAAGCCGCAAAGGATGCAAAAATAGCAGCACAAGTAGCCATCTTACGAGAAATTGGCCACGATCTCAAAACACCACATTCCCTCCTTGCGAAATACTTTGCCGTCCTCGTAGACACAGTTAGCACGACGGGAAAGTTGAACAACGCCGAAGTAGAGAACGTTCAACGAACCCTTAAACGAATGGGAGACCTCCTCCGACAAATCCTAGTTTTTTCTCTCGGCAATGGCGGTTTTCCGGGCGTCACTAGCGGTCCTAGTAAAACCATTTCAATCCTTGAAGAAACTCAATCTATTTTGAATGACTTTCGGAATGACTCAGAGGTTTTAGAAAAAGGAATAGAGATAGCCCTAAGTGAAGAGGGTATTCTTCCAAATGCCTTTATATCACAGGTTGGCTATTACCGAATTCTAGAGAACCTACTCAGAAATGCCATTGAAGGCATCACTCACGAGCACGGCCATGTGAGTATCAACCTGAGAACAACAGGAAAGACACCTCTACTCACTGTTCAAGACAACGGCATCGGAATTCCAAGTGAGATCTTGCCACAAGTGTTTGATTTTGAATTCACTACCAAACCTGAACGCGGCACTGGCCTTGGCTTGGGAATCGTTAGAAATACCTGTTCCCAATTTGGCGCTGAGATCACAGTGGAGTCTTCCATCGAAACAGGCACCAAAATCACAGTACTGTTTCAGCCTTCACCGTTTTCAATAGAGAATTCTCAGGAAGAAGGAGATGCCAATGCAAAAATATAACATCCTCGTTCTTGATGACCATGATGAAAACCTCAATTCAACCAAAGAACTTCTGCGCCGTTGGAATTACAATGTAGACACGGCATCACAACCCCAAGATGCAGTAGAAATGATCAGGTCTAGATTCAAAGATTACGCTGTTGCACTCTTGGACTACCAAATGCCAGGTAAAACCGGACCCGAGGTCGCACTCGAAATTCGAGAATTTAATCCAGAGATCGTAGTTATCATCCATTCCGCGTACCCTTCCGTAGAGTCTCTTACCGCCACCATTCGGGCAGGAGCACTCAACTTTATTGGCAAGAGCGAAGATCTCAAAGCACTTAAAGACTCCCTTGAGAAAGGATGCCAAGAATATGAAAAAGTAAGAAGGGTGAAACCCCCTCTATCGGAGGATGAAATGAGCCGCCTCATTGCTTCCATAGGAATGGTTGGAAAGTCACATCACCTTTCTGCTGTGGCTACACAGGTACATAAATACCGGCCCAGCAAACATCCCGTACTCATTCTCGGGGAAACAGGCGTTGGAAAGGAACTGATTGCTAGAGCACTTCATACGGGCCATCGAGATCAATTCTTTCCAGTCAATTGCGCCGCATTTACTTCTAGCTCCCTTGTAGAGTCCGAACTTTTTGGACATGAAAAAGGAGCCTTTACGGGCGCAATTGTTCGAAAAGTGGGGATTCTAGAGGCAGCAAAGGGCGGTACCGTGTACTTAGACGAACTTCATCATCTAGACTTGCAAACACAGGGTAAGCTTCTACGGGTCCTTCGAGAGAAGAAGATCAGGCGCGTGGGAGGATTAAAAGAAGAACCAGTAGACTTTAGGTTAGTTGCTTCCAGCTGGCCCGATGTCGAACGAAGAATAGCCAACGGCACACTCCTCCCTGACCTCTATTACCGAATTAAGTACCTTACGATTGAAATCTCTCCTCTCAAGTCGCGACCCGAGGACATTGAGCCGCTCATTAATCACTATTGCCAAAAACATTTTTTAGAAACGGGTATTCGGAAACAGTTCCTAATGAGAACCGTCAGGCGATTAGAACAATATTCCTGGCCAGGAAACGTAGGAGAGCTAGATGGCTGCGTCTCAGCCCTCCTTACTGAGAGTGACGGAGAAATTATCGACGAGCGCCAGCTCAATCCCCGAATGCTTGGCGCTTCGCCACCCCTGAATGATTCAACGCTATCGCAGCTAGAACTAAGGCAGGAGCGAGAAAGAAAGGCCTTCTTTCAATATATCCTTCAGACCTCTCGATCTGCGCTTCATGCGTCCCAGAAGCTAGGCATGAAGCAATCGACTTTTCATTCGATCATCACTCGACTTGGAATACGAGGAGAGAACTAGAACAACAAGGCGAACCTAAAGTGCCGCGCTATTACTACTTTTCTCTCTTCACCATTTTCGAACTAAAAATTCCACCCACAATCTGTTGGCCCAAATTATAAACAATGATTGGTAGCATCACCAACGGATGATCCGCCATAGTCGTAGAAGCAAGTACGAGTCCGGTGCCATTGTTACTCATCCCTAAACCGTAGGTAAGTGAAATTCTTTCCGAATCTGAAATTCTCAGGAGCTTTGGAATTCTCCATCCGAGGTAGAAGCTAAGAGCACACAACGCCAACGTTGTAAGAGCAATCAACACAAAGAAATCGAGATCCCAGACCTTCAACGCCATCGGCAATGAAACTGCTGCATTTGAGTAATTCAATACGAGTAGACACAAAAGGCTAGCCATCTTCAAAAACGGACTAATTATTAGCCACCGATCGTTACTCATTAAAGTTCGCAGACCAATTCCCAACAACGAGGGAATAACCACTGAAACAATTAGAAAGGAACTCGCTCCCTGACTAGCGATCTCATGGAGGTCTTCGGAATAGTCCCCGGTGGTTATGAACCCAATAGAATGATAAACGACAGGAGAAAGAATTGGACTCATTACGGTAGATAACAAAACAAGACCTAGGATTAACGCCGGATTTCCACCACTACTTTGTACCCACGCCGTTGACGAACCCGCTATGGGCATGGACGCAATAATCGCTAACCCAACCAAGATATTTTGAATCTCATCCGGATTATGCCAAAATACTTTTCCCAAGGCGGCAAAAATCAAAGTAAAACACAAGGGAACTAGAAGATTCGCAACTAGGCCAACTAAGAGGGGTACTGGGGCCAGAAACACTTTTCTCAGACTTGAAATATTAACAGAGAGTCCAGCGTTAAAAAGCAGGAAGGCAAGCATCATTATTGGAAGGGAAATATCAACGGACCCTATAGGAACCCAGTGAATGGTCCCCACCTTTGCATTCTTAATTGCGACTCCAGCTTTAGGAAGAACGACAGCAATTGCATACATTGCCACAAGTAACTTGAGCAAATGCTGGTGTACAAAGTGGTTAACCCTCTGGATCAATATCATTCAGAACCCCCCAATCCTAATTTAGCAAACATGCTGACAACAACATAGAATAACTTAGATATTACTGACCGTAGCGGTTCATTGCCCCATACTATTCCTATCTAGGAAGTACACCGGAAACAATGGCATAGGATTTCGAAAACCACGTTTTGGAGTTCTTTCTATGAATGACCCAATATGAAGCTTTTTGATTCCGGCTCAAGAACATGAGTGGATTACTGCCAGAGACCGCAGATTGACTTTTTCGTCGAAACCAATAATGCTTGTGAGAAGCAGAAATGAAAACATCATTATTGAGGGAGTAATAAAATGAGAACGCTTTTTGCTATTCTGATCCTGACATTTCCTTGTTTTTCATTAGCAGATCCATCTAAAAATTCAAAGGTAGTATCGTCGGCCGGACCTCAGGTCTCTATAGCCCGTGATAAATCGGGAGAACTTATCTATATGGTTCCCGGCTTAGATGGAAAGCCTCAACCGGTGAGCACGGAATTTTTTGAAAATGGTTTAAAAAAGGCAATTGAAACCGCAAAAGACGTTGTATGTAAGATGAATGTTCTACCTCAAACAGTTACTGTTTCTTCTGTTGTCGTCAGCGTTACATACGAGACGAAACAGTTTTGCCCAAAACAGTCCAATTAGAGAATTTCAAGGCGACGACATCTTGTAAAAAGGGAGATGGAATGAACGATTTCAAAAAAGCTAGCCTTGTGGTCCAGGTAGTAAATCGTCTCTCATCCAGCCAGCGTGAGTTCGCGATAGAGCTCCTAAAGAAACATGACGTGGCACTCGGCAAAGGGGATGTCATAACTTCAGAAGCATTGTACCAGCACCTTCGAGGTTTACAGAGTGAAAATCTGGATGCACTGAATAGAAGCTTTTTAGATGAAATGTCTTCAAACCCCAGTCGGGTATTTGATTGGAATGATGGTCTATACAAGCTATTCATTTCTCATCGAAGTGTTGACAAAGCCCTCGCTGAGGAATTGAAGGAACTTCTTGGATTGCTCGGTGTAGCATGCTTTGTTTCGGGGCAAGATATCGTAGCATCTGAGCTTTGGCGTAACACTATTTTAAGGGCATTGGATGGTTGTGATGGGCTTCTAGCCCTCCTTACGGAAAGTTTTCACGAAAGTAAATGGACAGACCAAGAAGTTGGCTATGCTATCGGGAAGGGGAAGCAGATTTTTCCACTCGAAAAAGGACTTGCTCCTTACGGTCTTCTGGAGAGCTTCCAACTTGTTAACAAGGAAGAAGATGGAGTAAAAGGTTTGGCGGTTTCATTGTTTTTCGCTATTGCTACGAGGAATTCGCTGATTAATTTTACTGAAACAATTGTGCAGAGTATAGAAAGCTCTCTAAATTACCTGACTTCTTCAACTTGTGTCGCCGCTCTGGAAAAGATTCAACCTGTCGAGTTTGCCATAAAAACTAGAGTTTTGTCCGCATCGGAGACTAACGGACAAGTTGGAGGCGTCATGGGTATTAAATCAAGAATCAACAGAATTACTACAAAATGAAACACTTTCGACAAAATTGAATTTTACGTGCAGATTAATTTAATGATGAGGCCTGTACTCTAATTTCAGGCTACGGGAAAGAATCCAAAAAAAATGGCTCACGCAATCACGGAAAAGAATGGCCAACCAATCCTGTCATCCCTGACACGATAAGTGTGTCCAATGTCTTTGAATACAAATACTGACAACTCCACCTAACTCTTTCTCTGATAGGCCCGCGTGAGCCCCATCTTTTTTTTGTAATTATAGAAGCTCCGCCTACTTTTTCCGGTTGTAGCGACAAACTTCGCTTCCTGTTCTTTAGTCGTCAGTCCCGAGCTCAAGATGTCCCGCACCTGATCCTTTGGCTCCAAAAGACGTGGAAGCAGGTGTTGAAACAACTCTTGCCAAGCCTCGGGATGAGTTGCGGCGAGATCATATCCGAGTCTCAAAGTCCGCAGATTAACCTTCAACAGGTCAATCTTATTACAACGATCAATAAGAAACTGAACGACCGACAACGCCAACTGAGTATCCGAAAAGTATTCCACAGCCCGACATGCCGACAAGAGCATTTCCTTCACATCACTCTCGGAGATCCCAATTCTGTAGCTCAAACATCGAGAGATAAATGCTTCCGTTTCCGTCCCAGATGGCAATATATTTGTAAGAAGAATCAGCTTCCCTGTGAAATCGACAAAGGATTGCTCAACCTTGTCAGAGGAACTCCCCCAGCTAATGCGCCGAACAGAGACACCATGACCGCTAGATTGCCAAGTTGCCGCCTTCAAGAGAGACATCGCTTTAACATCACTAAACAATCCCGCACAATCATCAAAAACAATCAACGAACTTGGGTTCTGACAGAGAGTTTTATAAATGTGCAATGGAGTTGCATAAGCCCCTACTGAAACAACATCCACTTGAAGATCCTTCAAAGCAGCATCAATCGTAGTACTCTTTCCCCATCCGGGTGCACTGTGAATCACAAGAGCGTGAAAGGTCCCACTATTCCTAAGAGTCTTGATAAATGCTTTTATAGTCTCAATGTGTTTCATAGCGCTGCATCGGACTATAATTTAGTCTATTTGGAATTACAATAGGCCTACGTAAGTAAAGTGCAACATGCACTTCGACATAAAGCTAGAGTCGAAAAAACAGAAAAACGCAAAACGCATTTTTCGTTTTTTTAACGTTTAATCACATAATCACCAGTAAACGCTGACAAATTGGCCACTATTGTAGGACTTATACACGCATTTTTCGCATACTTTTCACCTTCAACCCCTCTCCACAAAAAATAGTTCTTTCTACTTTCCATAAAGATTACGGAACCCTAGCCCGCGTTGGCACGAAACAGGTCATTTCTTGCATTTTAGATAGGTGGAAGGGGCAAGAACTTTGCTCCTCCGAGAGGAGAATTAGAAATGACTTCAGCAGACCTATTCCAGCTACGATCCGTGATCTTAACGTCAATTGAAAGAATCAATGAAAGCAGTGTGATAGCACGCAAGGACTTCTTAAACACCTCTGAGGCCCAACCGGGAATCCATGTAGACGAAAACGATCATGCCAGGGACGAAGCCACCCTAAACACTCAATTGGAGCTACATAGCCGTAACCTCTGCCTAAGAAACCAGCTTTACGCTGCCCTGGCTAGAATCGCGAATGGCTCTTATGGCCTGTGCCTCAGATGTGAAGAAACAATTGATCTGCGGAGGCTCCAAGCCCGTCCAGCAGCCCTGCTATGCCTCCATTGCCAGACCCGGCAGGAGAATAAAGTCACAGCGACCCTTCATCCTTCCGTGGGTCGCCGATCCCCTGAAGTCCTAAACCTCAGTCTCTTAACCGCCTAAAGGAGTATCAAATGGAATTCTCTTTTTGTCCAAGATGCTGTGACAAGAGTTATGAACACCTGGCTACCCACGCCTACTGCGTCAATTGTAACTATAGCCCCACTCTAGACGAGTATTGCGACAATGCAATTCCCGATTGGGCACTTGAAGTCTTGAAAGAAAGTGACGCCCTTGCTGAAGGGTTCTTGCCTTCTGAGTTTCCAAAGCCTCTGACGGGCTTTGTCTCTAGACCCAGTGCCCTAGAGCAGATGACTACGACTAACCCCTCCCCTAGTACTGAGTCAATTTCGGTAGAAAGAAACGAGGCATCATGATCAGAGAGCAATTGGTGGAGCTGAAAGTGCCCATCTCCAAATACGAGATCGTCTTAGGACGATTGCTGAATGGAAATATCGTTAAACCACTTCTGGTAGGTTTTGCCGTTCAATTCGAGGGCGAGAGTCACTATGTCATTCGCCTCACGATGTTTCCAAATAACCCGTATTACCTCTGTAAGGACAGAGACTCCCATTCTCACTATACAGCTTTTGCAAAAGTCGTCAGAGATCCAGAATCTACGTCGGTCCGCTTTCTCAACCCTGTCGGGTCTGGGTACCTTACACCCGATCTTAAGTCACATTTGGAAATTTGGTTTCCTCTCTTAGGCACTAGCGTCTTTATGAATCTATTCTCAAAATCATAGGAGTTTAATTATGAAGTATTTGGACTTGTCCTCGATCTTTAATCCAAAAGTGCAAAGAATCGCCATTCCGGTTTCTGTCTTAGTCTTAGGCTTACTCCTCCCCCAGGTTGGCTTTTGTAGTGTAGAGGGAAGCTTAAGCGCCATTCAGCACAAGCTGATCGGGGTTATTCTTCCCGCAGCTGCAATTCTTGGACTCATTATCGCGGCCCTATCCTTCGTAGCCGGAAGCCCAAATGCCCGCCAACACCTGATTCTCGCAATGATGGGGGCAGCGGTGGGTTTCGGAGCACCCAGCATCGTAAGCTTCATTCGAGACATGGTGAATTAGCTCAATTGCTTTCTTAAGTCTGCAAACACCCCCTGTCCCTCAATTCAGAGGGACAGGTTAGGAATGAGAAAGGACTATCCATGGGACTAAAATCTACTTCTGTCGCAAAGTGTTTGGATAAGCGCCTCTTGCTCTTTGGATTCGAAGTGATGGACGTATTGGCAATCTTTCTAACGCTCTCTACGCTCAATCTAATTTTTGGACAGACTTCATTTAAAATCGCGTTAGTGTGGCTTCCCACACTGATACTCGCGGCAATTCTTCACTTCGGAAAAAGGGGAAACCTGACAACTACCTTGTCCATTGGCTTCGCTTTCAAATGAAACCTGGAACGTACAAGGCATTTCCGGAAGCAACGTACTGGAATAAGCCTCCGTTCCTTCGAGGTGATCTATGATCTCAGATACTCTGGCCGACAGGCTCCAAGTATGGGGATTTGAATCCGATTGCATCATATTTAACGATGGCTCGTTGGGTTTCGGCATTGATCTCATTCCGATCGACGTTTCTTGTTGGAAGGATGACTCAACTAACTCATTGGCTGAACGAACAATGCAGGTACTGAATGGACTGCCATCCAATACTGATTTGCAATTTATCCAAGAGATCGGTGCTGGAAATTCGGAAATCGTAGCTGCGCACCAAGCATTGGTAGATGGCAAATCGGGAAAAATGGCTCAAGCGTTGTGCGCGGCAAGAGCCGATCGTATTTTAGATCTCGACGCCCAAGGCCTAGTCCCAAGACATAGACTTAAACTCTTTGTTCGCCGCCCAATGAACGGACCCTTAATTGATAAGCAAGGCCTACTCAATGCACTTTGGGCCAAGCCAAATTTGTTTCCAACGACTACTGAAGAGACCCTCAAACGGGAAATCAGTGCATTCTGTGTCTTTAGAAATGAACTTTCTCAAAACCTCCGTTCGTTGGGGATCTCAACGAACCTTATCGACACCCATCAGGTTGTGAACATTCTATATCGACAATGGAATCCATCCCGCAAAGTGGAGCTTGCCCACTACGATCCTGAGGATATGCGAAATTCGATTTTATTTACTGATACTGTTCTGAATGAGAAAGGGTTTTCGCTGGCCGATACTCATTACCGTATTCTTTCCCTTAAGATCCTTCCCGAACAAACCTTTGCATCAATGGCCACCGTGCTCCGAGAACTGCCCTTTGATTCACAGCTTTTCCTGACAATTCATGTACCAGACCAGCAAAAGGAGCTGCAAAGTCTTCAAACTCAACGACGCCTAGCTTATTCGATGGCTCGCGGAAAAACCTCAGGTGTTAGCGATATTGAAAGTGAAGCTAAATTTCAAGACATTGAAACCCTACTCTCCGAGCTGATTTCCCAGGGTGAAAAGGTCTTTCAAGTCAGTCTCAATATCGTTTTGAAATCAAAGTCCCAAGACGAACTGGAAGCACAGGTGAGCCAGTCTCTCACCAAAGTTCGAGAACTCTCTGGAGCAGAGGCCATGGAAGAGAGTCTCGCAGCATTTGATATTTTCACGGAAATTGCGATTCCCAACGCTCGGGCAAGGGAGCGTATTAAGCGGATGAAGACTTCTACGCTTGCAGACCTTATTCCACTTTTTGGTCCGTGGCCTGGCCATGATAGACCCAGCATCCTGCTCCGTTCTCGAATGGGCAGCCTAGTGCGCTTTGATCCTTTTTCGCAGGATCTCTCGAATTATAACCATGTGGTGAGTGGTGGATCCGGCAGCGGCAAGAGTTTCTTAACCAATGTTCTCTTGCTGCAAATGTTGAAGGAAACCCCCAAGATCTTTATTGTTGATATTGGTGGGTCCTATAAGAAGCTCTGCGATAACCTAGGTGGCCAATATATTCCACTGACGGTTGGCTCTGGCATGACCGTCAATCCTTTTGACCTCCTGCCTAACGAAACCGTTCCATCATCACAGAAAATCAAATTCCTCACTGGCCTAATTGAACTCATGACCAAAGAAGAGGACGAGGCTCGCCTACCCCGCCTCGAACGAGCTGAAATCGAAGAGGCAATTCAAAAGACCTACGAGGTAACTAGAGAGGGGCAAGTCCCAAGGCTTTCTGTACTTCGTGAAATACTTCTCGACCATTCAGACGTTACTATTCGGCGGTATGGCCGAATCCTCACGCCTTGGTGTGGAAATACGCCATACGGACAATTTGTCGATTCTACAACGACAATAGAGTTCGAGAAACCGATCGTCGCATTTGACCTCAAGGGAATGGAAAGTTACCCAGACCTTCAATCAGTGTGCCTCTTTATAATTACGGATTTTATTTGGAGAGAAATCCAAAAAGATCGTTCTTCTAAGAAGTTCTTGGTCTTTGATGAGTGCTGGAAGCTGCTGGAAAATGAAGGTGGGGCCAACTTCATTGGCGAGGTATTTCGAACCTTTCGAAAATACTACGCCGCCGCAATTGCTATTTCTCAGAACATGGATGACTTCGCAAAAAGTAAGGTAGCGGGAGCTATTCTGTCGAATTCTTCCATCAAGTGGTGCTTAACCCAAAAGGGAGCGGATCAGGCACGCCTTCAAGAAATCCTTCAGCTCAATGACAATGAGATGGCCCTGATTTCGTCCCTCCACCAGGAGCGTGGTGTATACTCCGAAGCTTTTCTCATGGCCCAGGATCAAAGAGCGGTTGTCGCAATCGAATCCACGCCCCTAGAATACTGGATAGCCACCACCGACCCCAGAGACCTCGCCAAAATAGAAGCTGAAACCCTCAAAAACCCAGAAAAAGACTCGCTTTCAACCCTACTTTTACTTTCTAAACAGTACCCAAAAGGAACTGCCGCGACCCCTGTGACTTCCACAGACTCGCAAAGGGGATAGTGTGAATAAGCGTTTAGCCTTCTTTACTGTACTGACTGCAATCACTTTTCCAAATACTGCACGCTGTGACCTCTTTGGCGGTGACGTTGCCGTTCTTGTAAACATTCTTGCTAACGCGGTCCAGCAACTCGCCCAACTGAGATCAATCGTAAGTAATGGTCAGGATGCGCTTCAACTCGCCAAGGACATCAATAAGGGCATCAACGACTCACTCTCACTCATGAATACGGTGAGCCCCGATACCGCTCCCGGACTGTATTCAAACTGGCAAAAAGGAAACCAAAGCCTCCAGGCCGTACAAAGCATTTACGGCACAGTCGTACCCTCTAAAGATGCCCGCGTTCAGCAGGACGCAGACCTAAGCGTGGCGGAGGCTGTAAGCCTCAACAATTCGATCTACGGGTATACGGCCCAGATAGACGACATTGGAGAACAGGTCAAAGCATCCAGCCACACCGCATCTCCGGCCGGGGCCCAGAAACTAACCGCAGAGACCTTAGGAGTAATGCTTCATGTCATGAATCAAAGCCTTAGAGCGCAGGCAACCGGGCTCAAACTTCAAGCACAAGCCCTCGCTATACAGAACCACAAAGACAAGGATGGGTCGCGCCAACTCGTTGCGGATACCGATAGCCTGACTACCGCTATGAAGACTGAGCCGATGAAATTTGGGATTCCGAGGTTTTAACCTATGACGGATATAAGCTGGCTTTCATCTCAGGCTCACCAAGTTCACGGCGTCTTTATGTCGCTCTTTTATGCCCTCGTCACCGTGCTTTTATGCCTGGGAATCTTTGTGGAGTATTTCAAATGGCCTTTGGGTGGAATGCCTTCCTTCTCTATCTTGATAGGAAGAACTTTAATTGCTGCACTTTTGCTTCACACCTACCCAGAAGTCTCAAATACGATTGCGGACATCACGGATGCTCTCTCTAAGCAACTCGGAGACCTGAATCAGTTCAAAGTGGTCTTAACTAACACAGGGGCTCAACTGAAGACTCTCACTTTTTCATGGGTGTCTGTACGCGATACAATCACCGTGATTATTTCGTTCTCAACCTTCTTTCTACTCTATTTCTCTGTCCACGTAGTGGAAGCCTTTCTTATGTATGCCTGGGCGCTCCTCTATGTGTTCTCACCGATCTTAATAGCTTTGTTTGTTTTACCCGCCACTGCTTCGGCTACCAAGGCAGTGTACAGAACGCTATTTGAAATGGGTTGTTGGAAGATTGTTTGGTCAGTCCTAGCTACTCTCCTCTGGAGTTCCGCCTTAAGCGAAATGAATAAGCCTCAACATCAAATCAACTTTATTACCTCTATTTGCTTTAATTTGATTCTCGCAGGCTCGGTACTCCTCACCCCTATTATTGTCCACTCACTCGCAAGTTCAGGACTTGCTGGAGTTGCAAAAACAGTGGGAGCCATTGGTGTAGGCGCCGCTGCCATGAGCCCTGGAAAAATTGCCTCGCTTGCCACTCAGGGAGTTAAAGCCAGCGCAAATGCTGGAAGCGCAGCCAAAGAGCACATCAAAGACCGCTATTTTTCGAAAGATAAAGCCCAAGCTAAGCGTCTGGATAAGTTGCACAAAAAAGCGTCCGTACCTCCAAGTGCCAAAGCAACCTCTTCACCCCTTAAGCCTAAAACCAAGAAACAGGCACCCAACTTAAATCACGTTGCACCACCGCATACCGACGAAGACGCCCCACGCTCAGAAACACGAATCAGCGAAATCTAATTAATCATTAGGGGAATACTCATGAGATTTAATCTTGCATGGGCCAATACTATTGCGCAAAACGTGACTCTGAAGGTCGCCTTGATGGTGCTTTCATTTGTCACGGTGGCGCTTACTCTTTCTACCGCTAAGCTTTCGATTCGAAAGCCTATCATCATCGACCGAGGTTGCTTGACCTCCGTATTGGAAGGATCTTCAAACGAACACACCACGACAGAAATTGAAACCTTCGTCAAAGAGGCTATTCGTCAACGGTTCAACTCAGACTCAACACCTATTCCAGACTACCTGTCTTCAGAGGAGCTAGCCGCGCGTTCGCAGGAGCAAAAAGAACTTCTCAATCGGACAATGACTCAGACTGTTATTGTTCGTGCAGCTAAATCTAATGGAAATACGGTATCTGTCGAGAGCGACCGATTAATTTCAGTTGGGCAAGTTCGGTCTGCGTTTCAATTTCCACTCATTGTCACAATCAGCAGCACCACCCGATCCGAAAATAATCCTTACGGTCTTCAGGTCGTAAAAATCATTCCTCCAAAAACGGAGCAAAAATGAAAAAATTTGTCGCTTTTTGGGACCTAAATTTTTTTTCTCTTATGGTGTTTGTAACCTTCGTAAGTCTCTTTCTCTACCAACATGTTCATGCAGGAGACGTTCGCACCGTAAAACTTAGTCAAACGACTGTAGGACGGATCTACATTATGCCAGGTAGAAGTACCGTTCTGAGCTTTCCCACAAAGCCTGCCAAAGTAATTTTAGGGAACCAAGGGGTATTTGCTATCGAGTACGTCGAGAATGACTTAGCGATTGCTGCGCTCACACAGCATTCGCACTCTGACCTCTTTGTTTACCTCGACGGGCGGCGATTTGCCTTTGACCTAGCTACCGTTTCTACGGGTGGCGACACGATAGTACTTGTTCGAGACGCCATAGAGGGTCCGTCACATCATCCATTCCAGAACTCTAGGTCCAATAATAAGCGCGGGCTTTTCCAGAGTAACAGGAAGGTTGCCCATGAATGAAGAACTTCGAATTTCAATTGAGCCCGATCAGGGAATAAAGAATCAATGGGCGCGTGGTCTTTTTTATCGAAACGATGGAAAAAAGAAGACCTTCATCTCTAAAAACCTTTTTTTCCTGTGCATCGGGGGATTTTTGGCAATGGTTGTAGTCCTCCTTCTTCAAACCCCTGAAGAATCACACTCTGCCACCCAAGTCGCATGGGTTGCACCCTCGGACCTCACCAATGAAAGAGTGGAAAAAGTGCCCCTCGTTGAATCCACAGCCCTTGTTAGCGAAAGGAGACCAAAAGGATACTCTCGAAGAAGCCTAGTTAAATTCGCTGGCCCCCAGGTAGTACGACGCCCAAGGCTTGGCAAGATACCTCCAGGGTCACTAGTCAAAGCGACACTACTCACGGGGGCATCCAATGGACCTACTCGCGCAGAGGTCACAGAAGCCCTCACAGTAAACGGGGAGACCCTCATAGACGAAGGCACAATTCTTTTAGGTACCGGGCAATCCAACCAGGATCGCCTCAACATTCGCTTTAGCCAGATGGTCTTCAAAGATGGAGCATTTGACACCATCGATGCCCAAGCATGTGACGCAGAAGACAAGATTGCTGGCATCAAGGGTTCTAAACTCGGAAGCCATGCGCTCAAACTTGCTGCGAGTATTGGATTGAATATCGCGGGAGGAATTTCAGGCGGTCTACAAGACAGCGTCGGACAAAACGGAGCGATTATTCAACCGCCCACTTTCAAAAATGCCGTCCTTCGTGGCGCTGGTACTGCAGCCCTCGCACAGTCTCAAGAAATGATGTCCGAAACAAGAAACACGCCTCCTGTGATCGAAGTTCCTGCTGGAACCTCGATTTACGTTCTCTTCCAAGGGAGCTAAGCGATGAAAAATCACAATCAGATGGCCAGCACTAATTCCCAGGGCCCCTTATCTGGCGTCGACTGGTTCAAGCTTACCTCAAACCTGTATTTCGTAATTACTAGGCCATTGATTGAAGTGGCCTATGGGATCAGGTCCAGTCGAATTCCTCTGGCCGAGTGTTTTCTCTGGGGGGACTTTGTCGGAGGAATCATTTGTCTCCATCTCGATCAGGCCCTCTTCCGAAATATGGGTATTCCAAATTGGTACCCCCACAAAGCCACGATCTACTATTCGTATTGTGCAATTCTGATGACCAGTGGCTTTTGGTTTTGGGGACTCTTTCAAAGTATGCTCAGAACCAAGCTAATAAAAAGACTCACTCAGGTCTTCATTGAGGTTGGCCTCAAAAGCCCACTTGGAAAACTGCCAAGCTTCATCTTTGACTACCCGGTAGATGAATTCACCCGAAAAATGAGACTGGGACGCAGTTGTTTCTCATTGGAGCAGTTTGAAAAAGCCAAGCCTGCTCTAGAAAGCAGCCTCCAAATCTATATCGACGAGATGAGAGAAAGCAGGGAGAATGGCTCACTCGATATCATCTATTCCCATTCTCCTATGCCCACAATCACACACATTGAGAACATAGAAACAATTCCTGCACTCTCGTTTGTGATAGGAAAAACTAGAGCCAAACAGCTCACTACGACTCTACAGAAAGTCCCCCACCTCATGGTGGCAGGTCAAACGGGTGGTGGTAAATCGACGTTTCTCCGTGGTCTCATCACAACTCTGTACCTCAATAATAGCGACTACTCGTTTACCTTGATTGACTTAAAGGGTGGCCTTGAGTTTCAAACCTTTGAAAATCTCAGCCGCATCAAAGTCATTCCTTCCGTAAAACAAGCCATCACCAACCTACAAAACCTAGAACGGACTCTCAAGGAACGGATGGATCTACTCAAAGCCAATGACTGCAAAGACATTGACGCCTATCGATCTCTCCGTGAAGAAGACCGAAAAGATTCACCCGGAAGCCATAGAGGAAAGCTGGGTCGCCATATCCTGGTGATCGACGAGGCAGCGGAAATGTTTTTGGCTGGGTCTCACGCCCAAGCAGGAGATATTCAAACGGCACGCCGAGTCCTCAGTCAAATCGCAAGACAGGGCAGAAGCGTGGGCGTTCATCTGATCATCGCAACACAACGCCCCGATGCCAAAGCGTTAGACCCCCAGGTGAAAGCCAACTTAACTGGAGTGGTCTGCTTTCAAATGCTCAACGATGCATCCAGTATCACTGTCTTGGGGGTCGGCAGAGCCACAGAGCTGCCGGCCATCGCCGGACGAGCTATCTGGAAATGCGGTTCCGAGATGATCGAAGTCCAAACGCCCTACCTTAGTACAGAGGAGGTCGATCGACTGATGGAGAAACATAAGTCTGAATCCCCCAAAACCTACCTAGGAGACAAAGATGAGTAAGAACGTACTCCTCACAGAATCCCGCGATATTCCATTGCTGCACTTTCTCTGGAAATGGAAGCTATCGACCACAGCCGCTTTGATCCAGAAATTCTTTCCCGACTGCAAGGGAAAGACTGCCTACACTCGACTCCTCGCACTGAGACGCGGTGGCTTTATTCGAATGAGTGCCGATGGACTCGGGCAGAAGTTCGTTTGCACCCTGGAACGGAAAGGATTTGAGAGCATTCGCGAAAGCCTTCCCCTGATGCAAGAGGTCGGTTTCAAATCAGAGCATGTAGGGCACGACCTTCTGGTTTCCGCCTTTCACTTAGGTGAGTGGCTTTTTGAAATGCCCGAAACTGCCACTCTCTACTCAGAGCAACAACTCCGCAGGATATACCCCGACCTTTACCCATCATGGGTACCCCAATCTGACGTTCATCGACCCGATGGTTACACTCAGGCTCTATTTAAAGGTCGTTTAACAACGTTTGCCATCGAAGTTGAGATCTCCAACAAACGAGATACCGACTACCTCCGAATCGCTGAATTCTACTCACACTACAGAAACATCGAAAGAGTTCTCTGGCTAGTCCCGCGCCAATCTACAGCGCGGCTCATCCAACGTAAGATGAGCGAAGTCCAATTAGATGGACCTTCGCCCCACGATTTTATTCTCGTTGGAGATTTCTTAAAACACGGATGGCATTCTCAAATTGAACTGGGACCAGACAAAGGCAAAACACTCTTTTCGGTTCTCTCAGGAAGTAGCCAGGAAGTGCATAGGAAGTGCACAGGACATACCCTAGCTACCACGCTACTCGACACACGAAAAACTCCCTATTTTTCCGCAGTTTATCGCGGTTATCAGCTCGGCGACTTTCGTGATTGAATAGCTTATTCACCCTATTCACGAACACAACTCCGAACTGTTCCCCGCTAGGAGATCCTTTCATGAACATACCTACCTTACCGATTCCTTCCTCACTTCTCACTTCGACACTCGTCCTTGCTCTCTTCTCTACCTTTGTTTGTAATGGCTGCGCTACTCTCAAGAGCAACACCTTCTTAGGAGCAGCTATGGGAGCCACTGCCGGAGGACTCACAGGCACCGTGGTGGGCGCTCCCTATCACTCTGCAACGGGAATGCTGATTGGTACCGCCTCGGGCGCTGCCCTTGGGGCGCTCATCGGACTTTTGACGGAACCCAAGAAAACCGCTTCCCAGGAGACCGATAAAACCACTGCCACGTCTACAGACCTCAACGATCCTTCCTTCACTTCTCCAGAGGTAAGACGAGTCTGGGTTCCAGACAAGATCGACGGAACTAAGTACATCAAGGGTCACTTTATGTACGTCCTCGAACGAGGCAGCGTTTGGACGATGCCCCAGTAACAACCTCTCTGACTCCGAAAGTACACACCTATCCCTTGTTCACATTGGCACGAGCACTCAAGGAGAATGAAATATGAAAGCGTACCTAAAAACACTGATCTACTTAGCTGCTACTCTTACCGTGATCACTACACTGAGTTGCGGACTTGATGATCGCCCTGAGCAGCCCACTCGAACTCCTGAAGCCTCTAAGCCCTCTGAAAGTCCAACACCACCCGTAAAAAAAGGGCCCTTATTCACCGTCATCTCAAGGACAGACTCCGAACCTGAACAAGTCACAACCTTAACCCGAACCATTTCCAAAAATGAGGACTACCACTCGTACAAAGTGGATTCCCCAATTACCCTCGCCTCCAATATGAGTGATAGACTGCAATTTGAAATTCATGCTCTGCCGGTTCATCTGAAGACTCGCAGTAAACGTTTGAACGCCGCAGTAACCTCAGAGATCGGTAAGTGACTTTGAAAGCGCAATTCGATCACTCCCAAACGAAGTCAAATATATGGAAGGCAACAATAGGAAGCTCAACCTAATTCAGGTCGTAGAAGTGCAAAATCTTTCTGAAGACCCGGTTAGCGTCGATCTACCCTCCCAACTCAAAGGAAAACTCTGGCAGAGAAGTCTGTGGATGGACCCCCAATATAGCAGCTACTCAAAGTTGTTTTGCGCTGATCTGCCTCAAGAAATAGAGACTATTGAAACCTATAGTAGCGACTTTTTCTTACTGCCTTTAGTTGAAGAACTAAGTGTCCAATGGGTCGACCTGATTCAAAAGGAGACCAATCCTCTGTTCATGTTAACCAGAGAAAGCAAACTCTATGGAGTCTACGCTACCCCCAAACCACTGTATGAAAAGGATTTCAAATCACTCTTAAAAGTCCGTAGCCCTAAGGAGTATTCAAAATCAAATCCCATTCAAATGGTCACAGTAGATACGCAGTGTAACTTTAAGTGTGACTCATTGAATAACACCGATACCTTTAGAAAACAGTGCAAACGCTTACCTACTGGTTCCGAGGATCTTACAAAGTGTGACATCCGCGTAAATAGTTGTGTGAAGTGCATTACGCTCCTTCCCGAATTCCACAAACAAGACTCCTGTAATGAGTGCTTCAATCATGAATATTATGATGCTCCCGCTGTTTCGAAGTACGGCGGCCATCTTGTCTGTTCAAGTGGCTGGAGAAAGGAGTCCTTAAAAACAAAGCAAGGAAAGCGGGGCACGGAAATGGGAAACATACTCTTTGAAGTCCCAAGTGTGGCTACCTTAATGAACGTTCACTATGCCAACCTACCCAAAGTAGACGACCCAGAAGGTCGAGCCATTTGCTTACTCAGATCTAACCAAATTGAGTAGTAGGAGATTTTGAATATGAATTCATCCACGTTACTGACACCCGAAATCGCTGTCTCGGAATCAGAAGTGCTTTCTTCAAAAGAGCGAGAAACAAAGAATACGTATCCAGACCGAGTCAAGATCAGTGCTGAGGCCATAGCGAAGCTAAACAATTTAGCAGAACAAGTGAACTCCCAACTACGCGGCGTCAAACTCACCCGGTGTGAGTTGGTGGACTTCCTACTTTTGAGCCACTCGGAATCGCTTTCTGCTAGTGAACTTAAAGATCTAGAGGCCAAGTACTTTGATGAAGTGAAGTTCGCACAGTGGGCAGTGGAGGAGCTTAAAAGAGCAAAGGCTCGCGGAGAGTCGGTTTCATTCGCCGATATCTTGTCTGAGAGGTCAGTCAAGGCGACCCGTCCGAAAAGCAAGCCACGTTTCCCTGAAAAACCAACCGAGGTAGCTTATGATGGATGACACTGAAGGTCCCAAAGCGCAACTCAACCTTTTAACTCTACAGGAACTGTCCCAAACGCTGAAAGTCTCTGCAAATACAATCTATTACTGGATCAGCCGGTACCCAGACCTTCCCTGTCATAAAATTGGACGCCATCTTCGATTCGTTTTATCTGACGTACTTGCTTACTGGGATGACCGCAGCCCTAAAACCCCTTGTCAGAGCGGACAAGCATCGCTACAAACAACGCAGTCCCATGGCTCTTTGACAACCAAAAATGCAAGTCGTGCCGATCTCCAAAAGAAAGGAATTAGGCATGGCAATATTTAAACGAAATAGGAAAAATGGTCCAAGCTATCAGCTAAAAGTCAGAGGCTCCGATGGAAGATGGATTTCGGAAACCTTCGAACGAAAATCGGACGCCGAGAAAAGAGAAACTGAAATCAAATTGGAAAAGGAAAACGGAAGCATTGTTTCCAATCTGAATAGAAACCTCACGCTCGATGAATACTTTAGTACCTGGAATAAAGAAACTAAAGGAACGAGTGCTTCGCTGGGATGGCGAAACTCACAGATTCAAATGTACCGTGACCACGTTTCCCCTCTGATTGGCGGCATGAAACTTCAACATGTCACACCTGCTACGATTTCCAAGATTCTGAGCAATGCTGCCGAGAAGAACCTGGGTCCTGCGATGAGAAAGCATATTTATAATTTGCTGCGAAAAATATTCGGTGACGCAGTCGAAATGTTTCATGTGCTTTCTGTCAACCCAGTGATCCGTAAACTTCGACCTAGACTTCCAAAAAAAGAGGCAACCTATCTTGAACCCCAGGATGCAAAAAACTTGCTCCAACCAATTCAAGGAAAAAAGTATGAGGTTGCAGTCTGGTTAGGGGTCTTAGGAGGCCGAAGAATTGGAGAAATCCAGGCACTGAAATGGGAGAATGTCGACCTAGACAGAGGCTTGATTCAAATCAGAGCAACTTACGTCAGGAAGGAGAAAGTCTTCAGAAATTATCCCAAGGGTACAAGATGGCAAACTATCAAGATGCCTCCGGAACTCTGGGAAATAATGAAACGAGAAAGACTAACTTCTAAAAGTGAATATGTCGTCGTTTCAGAAAGTGGGGAATTTCTCTCCTATCATACCTTTCACCAGGCTCTGAAACGTTACTGCCGGGAAGCAGGGGTGAAGGTTCTGAGTAGTCATGGCCTCAGGCATTCCTGCTCTGAGATCTACATGGAGAACGGGGCGAGTCGAGATGATCTGAGAATGCTCTACAATCATTCGACGAGCGCCGTAACCGATGGGTACATCCACGACAAAGGAGAGCGAGTTGGAAGGGTCGCTCAGGTAATCCGTTTGTTCCCAGAAAATTTAGGATGTTCCCAAAATGTTCCCAAATTACAAATTAGGTAAAAAAAAAGCCCTCGGCGGCAACCGAGGGCTTTTTCTAAACTTTTGTTTTTACTGGGAATTAAGTGGTGGCTCCGGAGAGAATCGAACTCTCACACCCGTAAGGATACACGATTTTGAGTCGTGCGCGTCTACCAATTCCGCCACAGAGCCAGAGGAGCCATCTTTAACGCAGTTCCCGAGTTCTGTCTAGGTTCTATGTTCAGACTTAGGCGAAAACACTCAGGGATTGATCCAGTTCCAACGGACGAGCTCGAACCGACCGTCGGGATGAAGACGGTACTGGGCTCCCAGCGGCAGGGGCGAGACCTCTGGACCATGGCCTACTGGCAGACCAAAGGCCACTGGAACCCCTAAACGTTTTCCCAACTCAGAAAATAAAACTCGGAGCAAGACCAAATCCTCAATTTTCTTACGGATTGGCTTTAGATCACCTGGTCTGGGTGAAACCAAAACCCCTTGTTTCCGAGGCTCTTTCTTCAGAACCGAACTAACGACGTCCTTACAATTCAAAAAAGTGCCCAACACGATGGCCCTGACTCCATGGAGCGAACCCGAAAGAAAAAGCTGCTGAAGCATACGGTCAATCCGGTAGAGACTCTCGTCGACGTCCTCAAAGAAAAGGATCTTTCCCTTGGCCTCCGGCTCGTACGATGTACCCAGTAGGCTCGTCCAAACAGTGAGGTTTCCCCCCACCAAAGTACCCTCTAAAGTCCGCCCTGGCTTTTCTCCCCAAAACTGGAGTTTGCGACCACTCCAGGGTGCCTTAACTTCCTCTTTTCGAATCCACCCTTGTAGCGCCTTCCAATCTTGCTCTTCCAAAATACTGAACTTACGGTAGGCGGGCGAAGGCGCGTGTAGGGTCGCCCAACCCCAATTTTTCCGAACATATTCATTCAGCACGGTTCCATCAGAGTAGCTAATTAAGAGCTTGTCCGTGGGAGGAACACCCCGTGTCCGCGACAAATGATCTAAAATCGGTATCAGACGAATGGCCCCGTAGCCTCCCCTAGCCGCCCAGAGAACTGGTAACGTCGGGTCAATCGCATATTCGTAAAAAGCGTTAGCCCTCTCTTCATCAGTTCCCGCAAAGAATAGGTGGGCCTTTTTGCACTGGGGATGGGTCCGCACCTCAAAACCCGCTTTTTTTAGTGCTTCTACGCCAAGTTTAAGCTCGACTTGCCCAACCTTAAAAGAAGGAGCTAGTATTCCAACTTGCATTTTGCGAGTCTTAACCGATTGCGCCACAGATTCCCCCTGATGCGCCCAGCGCTTATATTTTAAACTGAAATCCGGATGAAATAATTCCTACAAACACAGACCAAACGAAGGTTACGAATAAAAAGAAAATCCCCACCCAAAAAACAAAAGACTTAAGGCGAGGAGATCGTTCCGAAAAAAGAACCTTCGGCTGGGCAAGAAGAATTGTAGTGAGACAAACAAGTAAAGATTCCACAATTACAGCTAGATTGAACAATCTTGTCAGCATGCTCTACCTTTGTCCTTTCCGGCCTCAAAACGTTTAGGAATCTCCCTCAGAGGCTAAAAACTGGATGAGTGACTTAATACCATCCTCAGTTTTACTTGAAACCCAGAAGACTCCCTTTTCCCAATTCTCCGAATCCCCAAAGTTTTCATGAAGGACTTTAACTACTTCTCTCTTTCGGCTGATCCGAAGCGCCTGGGTTTTCAAAGTATCGGTCTTCGTAAAGACCAAAGCAACAGGTATATTTTTTCCCATTAAAAAGCCAATCGCCTCCAAATCAGACTCGGTCGGCCCATGGCGTGAATCCAAGAGAACAAGCGCAATGGAAAGGTTTTCCTCTTGTTCCAAATAAGCACCAATCAAACCACTCCAATCTTGACGTTCAGCTTTGGAGACTTTTGCAAATCCATACCCCGGGAAGTCTGCAATAATTCTTTTCAACTTCTTCCAATGATAGAAATGAATTGCCCGAGTCTTCCCTGGTTGTGTGCTGATGCGTGCCAGACGCTTTCCAAGAAGCGAGTTAATCAGGGAGCTCTTGCCAACGTTCGAACGTCCGACCATGGCAATGCGGGGCTCACCATGACCCTTAAGGTATTTCCCTTTCAAAAGCGACGGCAGCTGAGCAGTATCTGCCAGGGTAAAAAGAAATTCTGCATCAAGAGAACGAGATGGAATGGAGGCCATGCGATACTTGTAGCCAAAACCAAGTAAATTTGAATCAAAAAAGAGAGATTGAAGGCTAGGGTTTCTTTAATCGAGCCCTGAGTTTGGCATGTCCGTTGCTGTTAGCATTTAGAAAAAACCCATTGAAAGGATTCCAAATGCTGTTTCAGCTTCAAATCAACGACCCTTCAGGAGAAGTTCGCCAACTCCAATTGCAGCCTAACCAAACCCTCGGAAGAAATGAGAAAGTCGACATTCTCCTCAAAGACCCCACCGTTGCTCCCCAAGTAGGGTCTATTTTCGTTTCATCAAACGAATCCGATTTCTGGTTTAAAGCCGCTGAGGGGGCCCCACCTATTGTCCTTGGAGATCTGCAAATTCGAGAGGGAAACCTTCCTCACGAAATTCCATTTCGGATCGGCGAGACCCGACTCACGATCTGTGCTCAAAAAAAGGACAACCCCCTCCCCAGCTTTCCTTCCGGGGTAAAACCTTGGAAATGTAGTTCCAATTTAGGCCGAGAAATGTTGTGGACCGCACGTAAAGCCGCCGACACTCAACTTTCCATTTTTCTTTCAGGTGAGACTGGAACCGGAAAAGAAGTCTTGGCTCACCTCATTCATTCGTGGAGTCCAAGAAAAGCTGGCCCTTTTGTTCCGCTCCACTGTGGGGCTCTGAGCCTGTCTCTGGTCGAAAGTGAGCTTTTTGGCCATGTGAAGGGTGCCTTTACCGGTGCCCACCATCAACGGCCTGGGGCTCTCATGCAAGCCCATGGGGGGACGTTATTTTTAGATGAGATTGGTGACCTGCCGATTGACATTCAGGTTAAACTCTTACGTTTCTTGGAAGACGGAGAAATCAGGCCAGTCGGCTCTGACCGAATTCATAGAGCGAGTGTAAGGTTGGTTTGTGCAACCCATTTGCCGTTAGAAAAGCTCGTGGAGCAAGGGAAGTTTCGGCGAGACCTTTTTTATCGACTCGCATCGATCACCATTTCTATTCCAAGTTTAAGAAGCCGCCCGGAAGATATCGAACTCCTGTCTCGCTACTTTGCAGAGCAAAATCGCAAAAACCTAACCAAGAAAGCAGTTCTGAGGCTTCAGGCACACTCTTGGCCTGGAAATGTACGAGAGCTTCAACACACCCTAGAGCGAGCATCAGGCCTTAGCGGAGAGTTCCAATCCATCCTAGACGAAGAAGCCTTTCAGTTTATGTGCAAAGACGACCCTTTAAATCCTGAAAAAGTTCTTCCACCCGCTCTTTCAATGAAAGAAATAGAAAGACATGCACTTCTTAGGGCTTTGCGACTGACCCATGGAAATCGAGCCGAAGCCGCGATTCTCCTAGGTGTGGCCAGAAGCACCCTTTTTCAAATGATCAAAAGGCATGGAATTCAGGGACCTCGCGTCGTCAGAGATTTCTGACGAGAGTTGCTGGGTCCGCCTCCACAGAAATCAGTTGATAATCATTTTTGAAAAATAGACGTCTTGGACTTTACCGTGAGTCAACCACTGATTGAGCACTCTCAACAAAATGGCTTTCCACTTCTTTTTGCCTTCATGGGAGAGCAGATCCTCACGCTCCATAGGAACAAGTGCGGTCACCATCAAATTGCGAGCCAGGGTGAAGTTTCCTTCAATGTAGTGCCGTGTTTCTGGAGAGTCACACTGGAGCACAAACTCCACTTCCGCCATATTTACAATTCCATGGGGAGGACGTTTCCCTTCGGCAGGAATCAGTTCCAGAGTAAACCTTCCCATATTAAGAAGGCTTTCTTTAAGCCGTTCTTCTTCTCCAAGTTTTTTTGCAAGCGCCGCAGAGCGAGCCATTTTGGCGGCGTTTTCTTTAGCTCTGATTTCAGCGCTCCTTTTGGAACTTTGGTAGGCGGTCGTTCCAATCAAATAAACAATCCCTGAAAAGCTCAAAATGAATATGAGAGACATTTTCGCAGTCTGCGCATCGGCGGACGCGATTCCCGTAAAGACTAAGGATATCTCCCTCCAAGATCTCTTCCGCGCGCGAGGCTTTTTTGGCTTCGGTGCCGGGGCCTCGACTTCCTCTTCTGTAGTTGCCTCGTCCGCTGTCGTAGACTCGTCCGCAGCAGGATCGCCTTCAGGTGCAGCCTCTTCCTCAGGTACGGGTGCTTCTTCTTGCGGCGCCTCCCCAGAGGGCTCGGCTCCGGCATCGTCACCTGAGGGCATCGCTCCACCCCCTGTGATCGACGAAGCGAGCTTGGCGGCATCCCCCAAAGGCGAGTCTGAGCCTTCAGCCGAAATTTTTCCGGAAAGCTCGGCTGCCAGGTCGAGATTTAGACCTTCCCCGCCAGTCCCTCCTCCCAGGAGAGTGTCAAACGGATCAGGCTCAGTAGCCCCGGCTTGGGGCGCTGCCCCACTCGCGGGTTTGGTGTCGTCAGCCATTCTCTCTATGGTAAAGGGTCCTCGCTCGACATTCAACCAGTGCTCTTAAAGAATCGAGCCCACCGCGCACCCAGACCCCTCAGGAAGTACTGGAAATCCGCACACCACGTGCTAGTTTCGGTAATCTATGGAAGCGTTCTTTGAGTTCGAAAAGCCTATTGTAAATTTAGAAAAGAAATTGCAGGATTTACGAGAGTTAGCCACCCAAGAAGGGGTCGACTTTAGCCATGAAATCAATATCTTAGAGAAAAAAGTCGCAGCCTTAATCGATGACACATACGCTAAACTTTCCCCCTGGCAAAAAGTCCAGCTTTCACGCCATCCGAACCGCCCCTACAGTCGGGATTACATTGACCTACTTTTTCCGGATTTTCTGGAACTTCAGGGCGACCGTACCTTTGGGGACGACCAGGCAATTCTTGCCGGTGTAGCCACCTGGCCACCTCGTATGCCTGGTCTGGCAGAGCCAACCAAACCGGTGGAATCAAACGACCGCATTTCAGTCTTAATTATAGGCCATCAAAAAGGGCGGACCACTAAACAAAAGATGGAAAGAAATTTCGGTATGGCAAAGCCAGAGGGGTATCGAAAAGCGATGCGCTTAATGGCGCTTGCAGAACGCTCAAAAATGCCGGTCATCACGTTGATTGATACTCCCGGCGCTTATCCAGGGGTGGAAGCCGAACAACGAGGCCAGAGCCAAGCCATCGCCGAGAGCATCTTATGTATGTTTCAGCTCTCCGTCCCCTCCATTTCCATTGTCATTGGAGAAGGAGGATCAGGCGGCGCATTGGCGATCGGAGTTGCCAATCAAGTTCTGATGCAAGAGTACAGCACCTATTCTGTGATTTCCCCGGAAAGCTGCGCCTCCATTTTGTGGAGTGATTCGAGCCTTGCCGAGAGAGCAAGTGAGAAGCTCAAGATGAACCCTCCGGATCTTCATCGTTTGGGAATTATTGATTCTATCATCCCTGAGCCGAAGGGGGGAGCTCATCGAAACTGGCTGGAAGCAGCAGACTTTATGCACAAAGCCCTAGTTGAAACCATGACGCCCCTCCTAAAGACTTGGAAAACCCATCCGAAAAAAATTGTTAGCGAGCGACAAAAGAAATTTCGGGGAATGGGCCTTTCCGCTTTGGCCCACGCACCCGTTTCTTCTGGGAGTTAGCCACAATGAAAAGTCGTACTCCTTTCTTAATTGTGATCTCAGCTCCCTCGGGTGCCGGAAAAACAACACTTTGCCAGCGCCTCCTAGTCGAGTTCCCGAATCTTAAGTTATCGATTTCGTCCACAACTCGAGCGCCTCGGGGTTCCGAAAAGGACGGAGTGGAATACCATTTTCTAACATCCGAGGCTTTTAAGGACGGGATCGACCAAGGACGTTTTGCCGAATGGGCTCAAGTGCATGGGAACTATTACGGCACTGCCAAACAGACCATTGAATCCAACTTCAAAAAAGGCTACTCGGTCCTCCTGGATATTGATGTTCAAGGAGCCGAATTATTGAGACAGGCTTTTCCAAAGCAATGCTTCAGTATATTCATTGCCCCTCCTAGTATGGAAGAACTTGAGCGAAGACTTAGGGCGAGAAAAACGGAGCGCGAGGAAGTGATCCTAAAAAGGCTAGAAAATGCGAAGAGCGAAATGGATCAAAAGCACCTTTTTGATGCAGTGGTAGTCAATGACTCTTTGGACAACGCCTATGCGCAGCTTAAAGCTCTCGTAGAGAAGAAAATCAGATAGACCTGACCTTCTGCCGCCTTAAGATTTGCACAGCGAAAGAAGAAATAAGATGTCGAAATTAAAAACTGCAACTCTTGATACTATTCGAAGCAAAGTCTTAAGCTATTACCCAGAAGCAAAAACGGACCTCCTCCAAAGGGCCTATCTTTTTGCAGAAGAGGCCCATCGAGGCCAATTAAGATCCAGTGGCCAGCCTTACATGGTTCACCCAACAGAGGTGGCTCAAATTCTTGCCGACCTTCACCTCGACATCCCAAGCGTTGTTACTGGCCTCCTGCACGATACGGTTGAAGACACACACGCCACGTTAGAACAAATTGAAAAAGAATTTGGGAAGGACATCGGCGAGCTGGTCGACGGAGTCACGAAACTTTCTCAGATTACTTTCAAGACCTCCGAGGAAAAACAGGCCGAGAACTTCAGAAAAATGATCCTGGCGATGGCCAAGGACATTCGAGTGATTCTGGTAAAACTGGCAGATCGCTTGAATAATATGAGGACTCTTGAACACCTCAGTCCGCTGAAGCAACAAACAATCGCCCAAGAAACGCTGGACATCTATGCTCCCATTGCCAATCGTTTGGGGATCAGCTGGATAAAACTCGAGCTTGAAGACCTCTGCCTGCGTTACCTGCATCCAGACGTCTATTACAAGCTAGCTCAGAAAGTCACCAAGACCAAAAGAGAGAGAGAAAAGTACACCGAAGAGGTAGTTACCATTCTTGATGAGCGCCTAAAGGAATATGACATTCAGGCCCAAGTAACCGGTCGTGCGAAACATTTTTATTCAATCTATAAAAAAATGGAGCGCCGAAAAGTCGATTACGAACAAGTTTTTGATGTCATCGCTTTTAGAATTTTAGTGGATAATATTACTGAATGCTACAAGTCCCTAGGTGTGATTCATGCAGCTTACAAGCCTGTTCCCGGACGTTTCAAAGACTATATTGCAATGCCCAAGGCCAATGCTTACCAGTCACTACACACTACGGTCATCGGCCCCCATGGCGAAAGAGTCGAAATTCAAATTCGAACCCATGAAATGCATCAGACTGCTGAAGGTGGAATCGCGGCTCATTGGAAATACAAAGAAGGAAAATTTGATAGCCGAGCCCGTGAAAATGTCGAGTGGGTCAATCGCCTACTCGAGTGGCATAAGGACCTTCAGGACCCAAACGAATTTTTGGAAACAGTTAAAATCGACCTTTTTGCCGAAGATGTTTTTGTTTTCACCCCCCGAGGGGAAGTAAAGCAACTCTCGCACGGAGCAACGCCTCTGGATTTTGCCTACGCTGTTCACACCGATGTCGGCAACAAGTGTGTGGGTGCAAAAGTAAACGGCAAGATCGTTCCATTGAAGCACCGATTAAAATCGGGCGACACGGTCGAAATTGTGACCAGCCCCACTCAGACGCCGTCTAAAGACTGGTTAAAAATTGTTCGAAGCTCCCGTGCCAAGGCCAAAATTCGCAGCTTTATCAAAGAACAAGAAAGAGAGCGCGCGCTTAAGCTTGGTAAGGAGATCTTAGAGAAGACCTTGAGACAATTTGGTGCCTCTCTTTCGAAGCTCGAAAAGTCGGGTGATCTTGTCCGATCGGGTCAGGACTTCAATGTTCGCACCGAACATGAGCTCTATGTCGCCATTGGTTATGGCCGAATCACGACTGATGACATCATCCCTCTACTGGTTCCGAAGGACGTCTTAGAAAAGAAACTCGAGGCCGGGAAATCGGTCGAAGATGCTTCATTTCTAAATCGCGTATTTAACGTTGCGAGAAAAAGAAGCGATACCAGAACTGCAATTACGGTTGCCAACCTTCACGATGTCCTGATTCGCTTTGGAAAGTGCTGCAACCCCTTGCCCGGCGACAGCATCATTGGCTTTATTACCCGAGGTCGTGGGGTCACCATTCACACAGCAAATTGCACCAAAGCTTTAGACAATGACCAGGAGCGAAGGGTCGACGTTCAATGGAATATTCGAGACAAAGGACAAATTAAACGTCACGTAAAGATTAGAATTATCTCCTTGGACGAACCTGGTGTATTGGCCATGATGTCCCACACAATTTCGAACTGTGGGGTGAATATTTCCTCTGCGAATATCAGAACGACAAAGGACAAGAAAGCAATCGCCCTTTTTGACGTTGAAGTCTCCGACATTTCTCAGCTCCAGAAACTGTCGAGCGCTCTAGAGAGTAAAAAAGGCGTGATCAGTGTGGAAAGAGTCCGGTCCTAAAACCTAGACCTGTGAATTCAATAAAATTAAGGTGTCTATTAATTATACAAATAATGCATAATTAAACAGGCTTTAGCCTTGCTAAAAGGCGTCAGAACGGCTTAAACAGAGCCTTATAAGTTATTAACTCTTTGCGTTATTTTGATTGCAATAATGCCCCCCCTCCTGTAGAACACTGCCTACGCAGGTGGTTCCTGGTTTGGGACGGGGACGTAAAAGATTTGCTATATAAGATTTAACCCCGCAGGCCGAAGGTCTTCGGGGTTTTTGTTTAATAGGAGGTAGGTTGTGAGATCGAAAGTGATTAAACCGAAGTTGAAAACCAAACATTCAATTTGTTTGCTGATGATTCTTGCTTCGTTCACTTTTGCACTCCCAGCACTTTCCGATCCTACCCCTCCCACCTCTGAAGAAAAGTCTGAAACCACCCTTGATTTCGTTAAGCGTAAGTTCCGAATTCGTCACTTTACTGAATACATGACTCCGGCCCTTGCTGGAAAAGGGGGCAATACGCCCTCCTCTACAGGCGGCGCTTCTCCTGAAACCGATGTTCCAGGAATTCTAGGACCTACCTATACTTTCAATTATTTTTTCATCGATTATGACATCGGTAATGATTGGAAGGTCGTTTTCTGGCAACGTTACTTTTTCTTTTTTGATGCCCTAGAGGGAGTTACCCATCGTTTCAGAAACCCTCGATTTGCGATTCGAAAAGTAAATCCGTTCAAAGTAAAGAACCTTAGCACCAGTTTTGACCTCTATTATCAACCAGGAGTTGCACCTGAAGCCTTCGGTCCTTTGTCCAGATCTCAGGAGTTCGGTTTCAGACATAATACTTCGTACGCTTTCCCAGATTCAAAATGGAGTGCGGGATTAGTGGGAGAGCTGACTTTTGCATTTTCTGACGTGGGCGCGACTACAGGGGCGAACTACTACGGTTGGAGCACTCTTTGGGCGAATTACGAAGTAACAAAACTTCTCTACACGGTGAACGCTCTGACTTTGAACTTCCAACATTTTAGAGATCAAAGAGGAAATGGAAATCTCCTCTCTTGGGACCTACCGGCCCCTATGGTGCAAAACGGGATCGGCTTCAACATTGCTCCGGAAGTGAATGTTGCCCTTTTGTTAAACACCTATATTCTGGATACACCCACTCTGAAGAATTCTTTCTTTTCCGTTTGGGTTAGCCTGAATTTACTCTAGGTTAGGTAGCTCTTACGTTTTTTTAGATTCCAGCTTTGGGCCAAAGGTCTTTGGCTGGAATATCCCCTTTTTGTACCTCAGTCTTGAACTGCTTAAATTTGGCTGCCTGATCTTCTTTAATTGATTTTAATGAGGTCTCCAGCTCGGAGTTCTTTCTAGTCCGCTCATCGACCAGCGAAGCTCGAAAAGCGTCGCGCCGTTTAATAAACTCTTGCACATACGCCCTACGCTCTTCACCTTTAGTGTGCGTTTCGAAGTACTTGTGCCTAGCCTCTTTCTCAGTCTTTTCAAATT
Source organism: Bdellovibrio sp. (assembly GCA_016185105.1). Classification (GTDB taxonomy): domain Bacteria; phylum Bdellovibrionota; class UBA1018; order UBA1018; family UBA1018; genus JACPOE01. The sequence continues at coordinate 11,889 of JACPOE010000086.1, read as the reverse complement.
CATGCAGCCTACGATCCTGAGAGGCTTTTAACTCTTTAAGTTCAAATTTCTTGCGATGATCGAAAGCCTTGATCTCGCTCTTTTGCGCAATAATAAACTGGTGCATCAAAGACCCTGCTTCGACCCCATTGAGGGCATTCGCTTGAATCATGGTCAAGGCTGCAAATATTCCTAATACAAATGCGTATCGTAAAATTTCTCGGGTTCTTTTTTTCATAGATTCACCGTTTGAATTTTTCGCCAGTCGCGCACACGGAGGGTGGGAGTTAATTGGCCTCGGAACCGATTCACCTCAGGAACCCCTGCCCACTCCTGTTCCTCAGACAAACCCACTGCTTGCATCACCTCTGGCTTTTCTGCCGCGTGAAACCAAATTGCTTCCAAAACTGATTTCCCCCTTCGATGTAACCCAGATTGCATCTGGCTGGCGTCACTAGTCAGATCCAACCTCAAATGTCTGCCCTTTACAACTCGATAACCTTGGACTCTTGCACGCATTGCAAAAACTGGCTCGGGATTACCCGGACCGAAAGGACCCAGCTTCTCAATCTCCTGAAGGCTCCGAACATCCAACTCATCCAAAGAGCAATTTCCTTCGATCAAAAGAGTACCCCCTTTTGACTCGATGGGGATATTCTCAAGTGCGGAGTTAAATCCTTCAGCGAACTCCTCGATCAGCTCTGGAGCAAGCGAAAATCCAGCGGCGTGCCTGTGCCCACCAAAGCCTTTTAGAAGGTGAGCATTGGCCCTCAATGCGGCAAGAACATCTTTACCCGCGAAGGAACGAACACTTCCTTTGCCAAGACCCTCACGAATGGAAATGACTGCGGCTGGCTTCCTAAAGTTTTCTGTGACCCTCGAGGCTACAATTCCAATGACCCCTTCATGCCAACCCTCATCAGCGATCGCAATCCCATGAGAGTATTTCCCCTCAGCAATTCCCTTTTCAATCCGCGCTCGAACCTGATCCCAAATCTGATTCTGCAAATTGGCACGTTCCGTATTCAGCCGCTCTAGTTGAGTCGCCAACTCCTGCGCCCTAGCCCCATCTAACGTGGTCAGCATTTCTAGGGCTAGACTGGCTGAGTGCATCCTTCCTGAGGCATTAATTCTAGGGCCCAAAACAAACCCTAGATGGGACGGACTCAGGTCTTTAGAGGCTAGCCCAGCAACGCTCAGCAACGCCTGAATTCCCGCCTTCTGGCTCCGTTTAAGCACCTCTAGGCCGTACCTCACCAGAATGTGATTATCCCCGGTCAGTGGCACCATATCGGCAGCCGTAGCCATGACCACCAGGTCCAGGTGTTGTTTTAGATTCGGCTCTCTCCCCGGAGCGTACCACCCCAGTTCTCGGCCTTTTGTCCTTAAGGCAATTGCGAAATAAAATGCCAGCCCACAACCACAAACCTGTTTGAGCCCACTGGCGCAATCGGGACGTTGCGGATTCACCACTGCTACTGCTTTTGGGATACCCTTGTTAGGGTCGAGCTGGTGGTGATCTAAAATGACAAGATCTACGCCAAGCTCCTGGGCTCGCAAAGCGGGCTCATGGCTAGTAATCCCACAGTCCACCGTCATCAAAAGATGCACTCCAGCGGCGGCGGCTTCCTCGACCGCTTTTACATTAAGACCGTAGCCATCCCTAAATCGATCGGGTTGAACAGCATCAAAATCCAGTCCGTGCTCTCTGAAAGTCCAGAAAAGTAGCGCTGCCCCGGTTGTACCGTCTACATCGTAATCGCCAAAGATACGCACCTTCTGTTTTTCAAGACGAGCCCTGGCAACCCTCTCCACAGCTTTCTCCATGTCTTGGATTCGGCTGGGATGGGTGAGCTTTTCAAAGGTTGGAGATAGAAATGTTTCGATCGCTTCTCGAGAGACTAGACCTCTTTGTACACATACCCGAAGGGTTAGCCTCGATAATCCAGTCTCGGTGTGAAGACTTTGAATCAACGCGTCCAAGTCTTCAGAAGCAGTGGTACCCTGCCCCCCCTTTACTTCCCAAGGTCTTTCACCACTCATGCCTTAGTCCTTTCAAAGGGTCCAAGGTGGATTCCGACCTAGTGATTGGCCTCAGACTCGAACTTTGGATCAGGTCGAACGACAATGGCCTTCTTCTTTTTTCGTGCCGAACCGTTTGCATTCTGAAATGCAGCCCTACGATCATGGTAGTGGGTGATGATAATCACTAAAGAGCTAGCCACGAAAATTGAAGAATAGGTCCCCACCACAATCCCCACCATTAAAGTAAAGGCAAAGTCCTCGATCACTTTTCCGCCAAAAAGCCAAAGAGCGAAAACTGTAAAAAAGGTACACAACGAAGTTAAGATAGTTCGTCCTAGAGTTTCATTCACGGCACGATTGACTGCCTGCTCAATATTCAACTCAGGATGAAGCTGAACAGTCTCACGAACCCGGTCAAAGACAATAATCGTATCGTTATTGGAGTAACCAATCAGCGCGAGAAGAGCGGCCAAAATCTGAAGATCGAACTGCTTTTGGGTCAGAATGAAAATACCCAAAGTAACTACCGAATCGTGAAACAAAGCCAAAACTGCACCGGGAGAATAACGATAGTCAAAGCGGATCGTCACGTAGACCAAAATGCACAAAAGAGCATAAAACATTGAGAAGAATCCGCTCATTCGAAGCGAGCTTCCCGCGGCTGGACCTACAACATCCACCCGTTGAATTTCAAATTCTCCAGTTTTGAAAGACTTGGCTAGAATACCTTCAACTTTTTTTGCAACCTGGTTCAAGGAGTGCTCGTCTCCTTGAGCTTTGATCAGAAACTGGTTGCTCGACTCGACGCCAATTTGCTGAACTTTAAGCCCCTGTATGCCCCCGTCTTCCAAGTGATCTCTTAGTTTTCCGATATCCCAGCTTCCAGGAATATGAACTTGAACTTCAGCTCCGCCAGTAAAATCAATCCCGTAGTTTAGCCCCTTAGTGAAGAAAAGGGCTAGCGTTCCGAGAATTGCGACTACTGAAAGGCCCATCCAAATATGTCTACGTCCGACAAAATCAATCTGCATCCCTGGCCGAATCAACTCTAACATTTTGTGGATCCCTTTCTATTCTCGTCTCTTGATGTTCTTCAGCTCAGATACTGAGTTTGCGGGCGCCTCGATCTTCCAAGTACTTCACATAGAAATCGAAGATCAAACGACAAACAAAAACTGCCGTGAAAAGAGTGGTCACGATGCCAACTAAAAGACTGACCGCAAACCCTTTGATCGCGCCAGTTCCGTAATAGAGCAAAACCACAGCTGCAGCGGCATTGGTCACGTTGGCATCCAAAATGGTTCGAAAGGCCTTCTGAAAACCAGCCTCTACTGCCCCACCCGGCCCCTTGCCGTGTCGCAATTCTTCGCGGATACGTTCGTAAATCACAACGTTGGAATCCACTGCAATTCCAACCGTAAGAGCAATGCCGGCGATCCCTGGCAAAGTCAGAGTGGCCTCAAGACCAACCAAGCAGGCCAGAACGAAAAGAACGTTCAGAAGAAGTGAAAACACAGCAATCAAGCCACTCACCTGATAGTAAATAGCTACGAAGACGAAAACCACTGCGCTTCCAATTAAGCTCGCCATTGCTCCCTTATGAATTGAGTCCTGGCCCAAAGACGGTCCGACCACGCGCTGTTCAAGAAAATCCAACTGAGCGGGCAAAGCCCCGGCGCGAAGAACGATAGCCAAGTCCTTTGCTTCTTTCATCATTGCGTCTTGATCACCCCTACCCAAACTGATTGAGCCTCGACCTTGCGGAATACGCTCACGAATATTGGGAGCTGAATGAACAATATTATCTAGAACAATGGCTAGACGCCGACCGACATTTTCAGCGGTGAGCTTATCGAAAAGAGAAGCCCCTCTTGGATTTAAGCTGAAAGCCACAGAAGGCTTCCGATTTTCCTGATCTAGCTGAACGGAGGCATCCTGAAGATCATTTCCTGTAACTTGCGTCTTCGAATGCAACAAGTAAGGCACCCGACCCTCTTCGCCACCCGCTCCTTTTGTTGAACCAAAAGCAATTTCATCTTCTTCGGGAATTTTTCCCTTAGCAAACTCGTTCAATTTTCGAACATAGTCCGAAAATTTCTGACCTTCTTTAAAAGAAAAACCGTTCTTTTTCTCTACGTCCGAAATCAAGTTTTGAAGTTCGCCTGGGCCCATCGTCTTATCGTCGACGATTTTGAACTCAAGCTTTGCTGTCCGTCCGATCAGCTCTTTAGCTCGATCAATTTCTTTTACCCCAGGAAGCTCGACCACAACGCGGTCTAAACCCTGACTGGTAATAGAAGGTTCCGACACGCCGAACTCGTCGATTCGGTTGCGAATGACTTCGATACTCTGGTTCAAGGTTCTCTCGCGCACATCGTTTCGATAGTCATGCGTTAAACCCAATTCGAAGTGACCTGCAGTCTCTGCAGCCAATCTCAGGTTCCAGGTGAACTCTTTCTTTAGAAGTTGATAAACAGCCTCACGTTGATCCGCTTCAAAATCTACCGAGATTCGGGGATCATCGGCCGCAAAACCTTCGCGAACCATTTTTACCTGGGTCACCGAAATTGATTTTTCTTTGAAGCGATCCTTCAAACTTGACGCTTGTCGCTCGACCACATCGCGGTAGACCTTATTAAAGTCGACCCCAAGAACCATGTACAGGCCGCCCTGAAGATCTAGCCCTAAATTGATTTTCTGTTTGAACGGAAATTTTGAAGTTTCCGGGTCCAAATTCACTATCGTGGGATAGACATATACCCCGGCAGAAACAACGAATATGCAGAGCAAGATGAACTTCAACCACCAGGAACGAGACATAGTCTATATCTCCTCAATATTTTGGGGCTTCCGATTTTTTCGACAAACTTAAGGGGTCAGGTCCTTGATTGGCCCCTTAACCACCTGCGAGACTTGGCTTTTTAACAATTTAATTCGAACGTTGTCGGCAATCTCGACAGTCAGGACTTTGTCCGCAATCCCGGTCACTTTTCCAAGAATTCCGGAGGCAGTAAGGATTTCATCTCCGTGCTTAAGAGCAGAAATCATATTTTGCTGTTCTTTCATTCTCTTTTGCTGGGGCCTGAGGATCAGAAAATACATGACCGCGAACATCAGAATGAATGGGGCGAAGGCCATAATTCCTCCACCTTGTTGTCCACCACCTAACATCCCTTGTAGACCACTCGATGCAGCGGCAGCTGGGGCCGCAGGAGCACCTGCCGGAACGGCGGGACCATCGGCCAAAGCGGCTGCAGACAGAAGTAGGAAAGTAAAACTCGATCCAATCTTCAACACCGAAGACTGAACCCATTGACTATATTTTAAGCTTGAAGTCTTCTTCATCTGTACGGTCATCGCACATCATCTTCCCGATTTCGATAGAAAGTTTTGGCCCATTCGTCAAATCTACCCTCTAAAATGGCGGCCCTCATTTGTCGCATCAACTCTAGGTAATAGAAAAGATTATGAAAGGTATTGAGACGGGCAGATAGAAGTTCCTTGCTGACGAAAAGATGTCTCAGATAGGCTCGGGTAAACTTTTGGCAAACTTCACAGGAACAATCCGGGTCTAGAGGTCCAGTATCATCGGCATACCTGGCGTTCTTGATATTTACTTTTCCCCGACTAGTAAAAAGCTGACCATTTCTGGCGTTTCGGGTAGGCATCACACAATCGAACATATCCACACCGGCCCGAACCCCTTCCACCAGATCCTCAGGCCTTCCTACTCCCATGAGATAGCGTGGCCGATCTTTGGGGAGCAAGGGCGTGGTAAGGCGGGCCATCTCTTGCATCATATCCGGACTCTCACCTATGGATAGTCCCCCAATAGCAAAACCATCAAAAGGAAGGCTCATAATTTGTTGAGCGGACTCTTTTCTAAGATGCTCGTACAAGCCCCCTTGAAAAATTCCGAATCGAGTTTGGTGATCCTTTAAAGGAATATTTAGACCGCGTTTTGCCCAAGCGAAAGTCCTGCTCATGGCAGATCGGACCTGATCCTCGGTGGCAGGATAGGGAGGGCACTGATCGAAGGCCATCACAATGTCAGACCCCAGGGCGCGCTGGATCTCCATAGAAAGTTCGGGGGTAAACCGATGGGAGCTTCCATCTATATGGGATTGAAAAGTGACTCCTTCATCATCAATTTTGTTCAGCCCGGCCAATGAAAAAACCTGAAACCCACCACTGTCCGTGAGGATGGGCCCCGAATATCCCATAAACCGGTGAAGTTCCCCCAACCGTTCAACCCTTGCGTGCCCAGGGCGTAGATAGAGGTGGTAAGTGTTACCCAAAATGACTTGCGCCTGAATCTGTTTCAGATCGCCCGGAGTCATCCCTTTTACCGAACCCACCGTTCCAACAGGCATAAACATCGGAGTCAAGATCTCGTGGGGCTCTCCCAACGACCCCGGCAAGGTCATTTTTGCGGCTCGAGCCCGAGAATTTCCCTGTGAGTCCCGAGTGTCACTTTGTAATTCAAACTTCAATTTCGACATAATATTACTTTAAAAAAGGGTTAGTCTTTTTTTCTATACCTATGGATGAATCCGGGCCATGCCCTGGACAAAGAGCAGTATCACCATCTAATACTAGAATTCTGCTACGAATACTACGAAACATCTGCTCCTGACTAGCCCCCCAAAGATCGGTTCTACCGACACTCCCATTAAATAAGGTATCTCCGGAAAACAGTGTTTCTACTACACCAGTTGAAGAATCCTCATGCAGACGAAAACAAACACTTCCAGGACTGTGACCTGGCGTGTGAATGACCGACAAACGTAAGTCTCCGATTTTTAACTCTTCCTCGTCCTGTAAAAATAGATCGACTGGCAAAGGATCCGAGAATGACATTCCAAAGAGCTGTCCTTGTGTCTTTAGGGCCAAGTAAAGCGGATGATCATCCCGATGCAGGGCAATTTTCGGCACCGACTTCCGATCGGCCTTAGCAGCCTCGACCAGACCCCGAGTTCCGCCAATATGGTCCAAATGTCCATGGGTGTGGATGAGGTACTCAATGGAAAGGGTATTCGGACACGCAACAAGGCGGCAATTACATTGAAAAGGGCCAACTACAAAGGTTTTTTGCATTGGCCCTTTTGTACATGAACTTATTGATGAGTGCTTTGTTTTTTTACTCAGCTAAACCGTATTCGAGAACCAGTGTGGTTGTGTAGCTTCCCGCACCTGCGTCGCTAAAATCAGACTTCACACCAAACCGGGGTGCAGGGGTGAAATCCGAAAGTTTAACCGTGTGTTTGTTTTTTGGAATCGAAAGCGTTTGAACTACAACTGCATTTGCAGCCCCTAAGCCGACAGGCCGAGTAGAGTTTCCGACGAAAAGAGGTGCCCCAAACTGATCGACTTCATTCCAAAGACCAGGGCCAGCTGTGCCCGTGGTGTACATGCGCAAGATCGCAGTACCGCAGTGTTCATTTCCTTTGGGGCCGCAAAGATTAAGATTATTATCTGCGAGAGCGGAAAGCCCCAAGAACCCAAAATCCACCATTGAGTTACACACGACTGGAATCACAAACTCGCTAGAGTCGAGTTTCAGCGTTGTACTCGCGCCGTTCCCGATCGTGATTGGGATTGAGCCATTCACCGAACTACTCTGCAAACTAACGAAGGAGGGATCCACGGAAGTCGAACTGGAAGAAAATACTTTTCCTGAAACAGAGTCGGGAGAATCAGCGGTCTCTGCCGCCACTTGAAAAGTTGTCCTAGCCTTTAAAATGAACTCTCCTGTTGCGGGAGGATTCGCAGGATTACTCCCATGGCCGGGATTCACCTGACCACAACCGCTCAAAACTGCGATAGAGACTGCCCCCACCATCAAAGTATATTTCTTCATAGTGGTCCTTTCGGCAAATTCTGCCTAAGACCTTAAGGCTCTATTCAGGTGCGTCAAATCTAACCTAAGAACTTGTTCACAGAATCAGCATGGAATCGCCAAAGCTAAAGAACCGGTACCTATTGCGCACTGCTTCACGGTAAGCTTCCAAAACAAACTCGCGTCCAGCAAAAGCGCTGACGAGCATCAGCAGAGTGGATTTAGGCAGATGAAAATTTGTTAAAAGACGATCCACGACTTGGAATTCAAAATGGCCGGGCCTAATAAAGAGATCCGTGCGCCCGAATCCCGACGCAAGGTGATCGCGATGCCAAGCGCTCTCTAGGGTCCGAACAGATGTTGTTCCCACCGCAAGAACGCGATTTCCGTCTTTTTTCCACCGTGTAATCCGATCAGCCGCACTGCTTGAAACTTCGTAGCGCTCATCATGCATAACGTGCTTGGAAAGATCTTCCGTCTTTACTGGCCGAAAGGTCCCAAGGCCCACATGCAGGGTGAGTTCCTCCCAGCCGATTTTCTTTTGCTTAAGACGCTCGAAAACTTGATCCGTGAAATGCAAACCGGCAGTCGGCGCAGCAGCCGAACCATCGTTTTTTCCATAAATCGTCTGATAGGCGCTTTCGTCTGCCGCAGTCGGATCGGAAGGCCTTTCAATATAATGAGGCAAAGGAATTTTTCCGGCCTTGGTTTCTAGGGGATCCCGATTAAACCTTGCGACCACCGTTCCCGAAGGAGAGTCGGCAGAGCCCCGAACCAGTTCGCCAAAAAGCCCTTTACCGTCGGGAGTGGGGACTTCAAAACGAAGGCCAGGAACATACTTAGCGCTTGCGTGAAAGAGCCCCTCCCAAACACAGTCTCCCTGTTTTTCTAAAAGAACAAACTCGACCCTACCTCCTGGTATCCACTTACCGGCCTCCTGGCGAAGGCGGCGACCCTCTAGGCGTGCTTGAATCACGCGGGTGTTATTTGCCACAAGCAGATCCCGATCGTCTAAATATTCCACAAGATCGCTAAATTTCCGATGTTCTAGCTTTCTTTCTTTTCTATTTAAAACCAACAAGCGAGAAGAATCTCTGGGACTTACAGGGTGCTGAGCAATAAGCTCGGGCGGCAACTCATAGTCAAAATCACTTAAAACCTCTGACATAGGCCCAAACCTGTAACACGAAATCAGCTACCAAGCACGGCGAAGAAAGGCCCCTGGATAGTAGAGCTTAAGAATTTCTGCGGTTTTCTTGCCTTTTTCACCCATGACCTTGGCACCCCATTGGCACATTCCGACGCCGTGTCCATTTCCTCTTCCAGAAAAGTGATAGACCGTCCCATTCGAGTTTGTATAAACATCGAATGCCGTACTGCGAAAGCGGGTTGGACCCATCCACTCCCTAAAGAGGGCCGAACGCATAGGTAATTCAAAGAGTTCTCGCCCCGAGGAAATGACCACTGTGATCTTAGACACTCGATTTTCCGGATCGAGAGCACCTAAGCGCAGATCTAGCAATGTCCCTTGCCTAAGCGCTTCTTCCCACATCCCAGGCCATTCCTTTGGGAGTTGAAGTCCTTTTCGAAGATAGTCTAGTGCTCCTTTCAATAATTCCGATTGAATTTCGCTTTTTTTAGCATCTAGATCCCACTGGTAGCGGGGCGATGATTGACAGTAAGCGCAGCTAGTAGCCTGCGAAACCCCTGAGTACTTTACGCCCCAAACATGTTCAGGTAGTTCAGTATGCCCACCACAGGTAGAGTGATAGAAAGCTTTAATGGGCTTGATCGCCTCGGGCGCATCAGCCACGCTTAACACCATCCCCCTAGATTTTTGCACGACGGCCGAGGCGCGAAAATCCTCTTTCATTGACCCATTGTAGACTTGATCGCGAGTCGTGGCATCGAGATCAAAATGAGAGCCTCGAGTTCTCGCATCGAGCATTTGAAAATAGGCATAGGTGCGAGCCGCAACCACTTGAGCAGAAATCGATTCATCGTTCCATTTAGAAGAAAACTCGGAGTTCACAAGCCCATCTAGATACTTTTCGAGGCTCACCAAATTCACGACTTCACACCCCGATTTCCCTTTTGAATAAACAAAGAGTGAATCTCGGTATGGAATATTTCCCAGCGTAATGAATCCACCTTGAGCTTGAAGTGAAACCGGGGACCGGGCGAAAATTACTTTTGAGACATGCACTCCGTGCGATTTACCCTTAGGCTGAAGGGTTACCTCGCCCGGTTTGCAGTGAATTTCCCACTGACTCGTTCTGTCGAGGGACACTAATAAAGATGGAGTCGGGGAGGCAGAAACTGCCTGCTTAGGTTTTTCCAGATCTGTTTTAGGAGGGCTCCACGAAAAGGCACGGACATCATAGCCTCTCACAAGAACCGAATCTGCCTGTTCAATCACCCGAACCCTAATAAAAGGGTCCTCATGACCTTGTGAGACGGGGTTAGGGACCTCTGCCGCGATCGCCAACGAGCTGAGCGCTAAGAAAGGGATCATTTTACCAGTTTCAACCCGATCGCCCTCTCAAGCAAATTTTTCCCGAGCAAAGTTTTCCCGTTTAGAACCACGGCCCTACTCCGATGAGTCTGGTGTGGACAGTACAAATAAACTTGAAACCAACGGTATATAAGAAATGGAAGAACTGAAAGATCCTAGCCAAGCTGACCCGAGAGAAGATCAAGGACAAAGCCTCTCTGACCCGTTGAACGTTGACCTTCTTTTTACCACCCAGCATTATCTTAAGAGATATTCCAAGTGCCCTGCTTGTGATTCCCACCTCCATTTTTCTCATCTCACAGACTTTATTCGAAACCTGACAGTGGAGACTGCCAATTGTCCCGAGTGTGGGTTAAGGGTTCGCCGAGCCGCTCACCGTTTACAATAAGCCCCCCTTTGAAGTAAGCGTTGTTCTATGAGCGTCCCCCAAAAAAACCGGTTTAATCACCCATTTACCCGATGGAAGGGCTATTTGCCCAAAGGCAGCATAGTAATGGGCCAGGCCCAGCTCCGAGACAGTCCCCCCTCGAATGAGGCGGCATTAGGAAATACCGATAGCTTGGAGTTAATCAGCAAAGACCTTGAGGGATGCACACGATGCAAGCTCTGCAATGCTAGGAAGAATATTGTATTTGGAGAGGGAAGCCCGGCGGCCCGACTGATGTTTATTGGCGAAGGCCCTGGTGAACAGGAAGACCTTCAAGGGCGCCCCTTTGTGGGTAAAGCAGGACAGCTTCTCGATAAAATGATTGAGGCTATTGGCCTGTCTCGTTCGCAGGTATACATTGCCAATGTGGTGAAATGTAGGCCCCCTGGGAATCGCAACCCGGAGGGAGATGAAATTCAGGCCTGTAGCCCGTTTCTTTTCCGCCAGGTTCAACTCATCAAGCCAGAAATGATCGTTGCTCTCGGAAAATTTGCGGCTCAGACACTTCTTCAGACTGACGAGAGGATCACCTCGTTAAGAGGGAAGCTCCACAGCTACCAAGGCACCAAACTCATGCCAACCTTTCATCCGGCCTACTTGCTTCGAAACCCGGAATCAAAGCGTGAAGCCTGGTTAGACCTGAAAACAGTTGCGAGAGAGCTTGGAATTGAAATTCCAAGACGATAATGGGTACACTAAAGACCTCGGAGGATACAAATGGAGCTTTTTTCAGGATTCGCAGGCATCGTAGCCGCTGTCGTAGTTTTCTTGTTCTTCAGCATCAAGGTTCTGAATGAATACGAGCGCGGTGTTATTTTTCGACTAGGAAGAATCATTGGGTCGAAAGGACCAGGACTCATTATCCTCATTCCTTGGGTGGACCGAATGACCCGAGTAGACCTTCGTACGGTCACATTGGACGTTCCCCCTCAGGACGTGATCAGTCGAGACAACGTCACCATTAAGGTAAACGCCGTTGTCTATTTTAAAGTCATAGAGCCTAATCGCGCCGTTGTAGAAGTGGAAAACTTTTTGATGGCCACCTCAAAGCTTGCACAGACCACCCTCAGGTCGGTCCTAGGACAGGTGGAATTGGACGAACTT
>JACPOE010000092.1 GCA_016185105.1 Bdellovibrio sp. | reverse complement strand
AAAACCCCTGAAAACCAGCGAGCCCGATAGACCCAGTACTGGGCCGTCGGAGTATCATATACAGACTCCAGAACAGTTCCAGCGGCCAAAGCCAAAGCAAGAGTCAGGATGACCAAAACTGCCAGCTTTAAAGAACAAAGCTGTTTAAAAAACTGATTCAAAACCTTCAAAGCTTCTTCATCCTCGGGAGTTCTAATGCAATCGTTTTTCCACGATCAGGAGGGGTCTCTCCGGCTGGAACCATCGCCACGCCTGCCAGACTAAGGACCTTCTTTTGGACATACCGCTCACGTTCTAAAAGTTCAGTGGGAATACCGGATTCCACAGATTCGTCAAAAATACGATCGTAAATTCGACGACGAAACATACCTGCATTGCGCCCCACTGCAAAACGGGCCTTTTTTCTGAGGCTTCGTGAAAAAAACCACCTCTGTCTTTGCCCAGGCCCGGTGAAATCAATTAAAAGATCCACTCGGGAAGGAGCCTCAAGTCCTACTGCCTGCCCATAGGTCGTTTGAAAAAAAACAGCCGCATCTGGATAGGACAGCATCACTTTTTGGCGAAGGGCTTCCTGATCAAAAACAATGCCTCTTGCCGACAAGACAATCAGAACAAATTTGACACCCGAAACCCGATTGCCCAAGATCGCTTCCTGCTTGGTCATCTGACTCAAACAAGCCTGGGATTCGGGGTCCGTTTTTTGAAGACCTGGCATTTGATTTTCCATAGAAAGAGATTTAGCAGACTTTGCCGGACTAGCAAGGGATAGTGGAACTGCGCTTCAATAAAGCTCGTACTTCAATAAGCGGCACTCAATAGGGCCATTGAAAAAAGGAAACCGACGCGCGGCCTTTAAACCAATTACCTTGGCTAAATCCGAATTTCCGGTGAAAACATACCCTTCCCAACCCTTAAACTTCTTTTTCATCTGATCGCCAATTTCTTTATAAAGAGGCTTTAGATCCTCATCTTCTCCAAGACGATCACCATAGGGAGGGTTGGTCAAAAAAATCCCTTTTTCTGCAATTCTTTCGCACTGAGTTAATTCTCTTTTTTCAATGTGAACTTTCCCGTGAAGGCCGGCACGCTCGGCGGCCTCCAAGGCCACACGAATCGCTCGAAAATCCCGGTCAAACCCGACAATTTTTGGGAGCAGCTTCTTGTCCCGAACCTGAATTTCATCGGCCTCTTTCAACAAACGGGCCCAAACTGCAGGAACGTGCCCCTGCCACCCCAGAAAGCCATAATAGTCTCGTTTTAATCCTGGTGCGATTTTCGCCGCCATCAAACCGGCCTCGATCACCAACGTGCCAGATCCACACATAGGATCCAAAAAGGCAGTTTCAGCTTTGGGCCAGCCCGCCTGGATCAACAACGCCGAAGCCAAGTTTTCCTTTAAGGGTGCAGGCATGTGAGGTGCGCGATACCCGCGTCGGTGCAAACTATCACCCGAAAGATCAATACTAACAGTAGCTTGGTCCTGATTAAGATAAACGTTAATCCTCACACTTGGACGCAAGGGGTCCACAGAGGGACGAACTCCTTGAATAGAGCGGAACTGATCCACGACAGCATCCTTCACCTTGAGGGCCCCAAAATGCGAATGAGTAATTTTCGATTTTGAACAGGAGAAATCAACCGCGAGAGTATTTTCCACACCGAGGTGATCTGACCAGCGGATACTTCGAACTCCCGAATAGAGTTTATCAGGATCGGGAGCCATGAACTTTTTCAGAGGTAAGAGAACCCGATTTGCAATGCGAGACCAAAGACAAACCCGATAAGCCAGCTCGAGCGATCCTTTAAAAAGTACGGAGGTACCACTCAACGAAACATCGTGGGCACCCAGCTCCTTCAACTCAGCCTCGAGAAGGCCTTCCATCCCTAGGCCAGTGGTTGCGATCAAATCTAATTCTTTGGATTTCACCCCTTATTCATCGCGCCTGGAGAGCCCGTTTGCAAGCCTATAACTCATTCAAAACGTTTTGAGCGTGGTCCTTAACCTTCACCTTTGAGTAGATTTTGGCAATCTTACCGTCTGGGGAAATCACCACAGTGGTCCGCTCAATTCCCATGTACTTTCGGCCATACATACTTTTCTGTTTCCAAACCCCATATTTTTCGCAGACTTCGCCAGAATCATCCGACAAAAGAGCGAAGGGCAGGGCGTACTTTTCCTTGAATTTTTGATGGCTTTCAACAGAGTCTTTGGAAACCCCCAAAATAACAGTGTCACCCTTTTTAAACTTAGGGTGAAGATCTCTAAAATCGCAGGCCTCCTGCGTACATCCCGAGGTCATGTCTTTTGGGTAGAAATAAAGAACAACCGTTTTGCCCTTCAGATCCTTTAGCGCGACCTTTTTGCCTTCATCTGAAACCAAGTTAAATAGCGGAGCCTTATCACCTTCCTTCAACATAGCTCTGAATCTCCTTTTCTAGTGCTTCTGGGGTCACCTGAGGGGCGTACCTTTTTAGAACTTTTCCGTCCCTGCCCACTAGGAATTTTGTGAAATTCCATTTGATACCTTCTGTACCAAAGAGCCCTTTCTCCTCCGACTTCAGGAACTGATACAAGGGATGAGTTCCCGGGCCATTCACCTCGATTTTGGCAAAAAGCGGAAAAGTAATGTTGTACTTCAGATTGCAAAACTTCTTGATTTCGGCGTCATCTCCCTGCTCCTGGGCACCAAACTGGTTACAGGGAAACCCCAGGACCACGACACCCTTTTCTCTATATTTGAGGTAGAGTTTTTCCAACCCTTCATATTGAGGAGTAAATCCGCACTGACTGGCTACATTAACAATCACCAGGAGTTTGCCTTCATATTCTTTTAAGGTAGAAACTTTGCCATCGATGTCTTTCACTTCAAAATCGTAGATCGTCATAACGTCGGCATACATCAGCTTCCCCATGGGGCAAAGTCTTTTGTACCCAGAGGATTTTTGACCTGGGCCCCGCTCGAAGTTTTCTGGAGCTAGACACTCAGATTTTGATTGCGATGGAAGGTAAATATTGTTTTAAGACTAAAATGAAATTTTTCGAACGCTCTAGACTCTTTGCCCTCCCTGTTTTCGCGCTCTTTTTACTAGGGGGCTGTGTCAAATCCAATTCAAGTCCCGTCCCTGGTGCTGACGATGTCATTCTCATTGGTGAAGTCGACTCCATGACCGGTCCGGAAGCTACTTTCGGCATTGATACTTACCGTGGCATCACCTTGGCAATAGATTTGGCTAATGCGAATGGTGGAGTGAAAGGAAAGAAACTTCGTTTGATTTCAAGTGACGTTCAAGGACGACCTGATGAAGGTGCGCGAGCCATTTCAAAACTAATTACACAAGACAAGGTTGTGGCGGTTCTGACTGGAACCACCAGCTCGAATGCACTAGCGATGGCCCCTCTGGCTCAACATCACCAAATTCCAATGGTTGCGAGCGCCGCAACGGCGCCCAAGTTAACCACGCTCGGAGACTATATTTTCCGGGTCTGCTTTATTGACCCTTTTCAAGGAGCAACCCTCGCACGCTTTGCAGCTACCAATTTAAAGGCTAAAACCGTCGCTATCATGAGGGATGTGAAAAGCGACTACAGCGTAGGTTTAGCCGACGAGTTTTTAAAAGTCTTTAAAGCCAATGGTGGGGTGGGGATCGAAGCTCCGCTTCTAGGTGGAGACGGATGGGATTCACCTAAACTCAAAGAAATTGGCGGCGATGCCTTGGTCGGCAGCTACTTTCTAAATTTTTACACTGCCGATGACCCATCCCTTCACGTAAAAGGCTTCATTACAGCATTTCAAAGCAAGTTTAACGAAATCCCGGACGGATCCGCAGCCATGGGATTTGAAGCCGCAAACTTCTTGATCAATGGGCTCAAAAACGCAAAAACGTTGAGTTCCAAAGACATTCGCGAGGCATTGGGTGCAACACGAGACCTGCCCACCTTAAATGGGAAAATGTCGGTCGATTCGTATCGAAACGCAGTCAAGCCGGCAGTCATCCTGAAAATCAATAAAGATACAGGTCCCCAATATTTTGCTACGGTGAATCCATGAGCCAGGAAAAAAAAGCCAAAATGACCTCCCCCACGGTATGGAGACTTAAAAAGGGAATGGACCGACGGTTTCGTGCGGGCCACCCTTGGGTCTATTCCAACGAATTGATGGATAGTCCGAAAGGACATCCCCCAGGAGCCCTCGTACGCCTTTTGGATGCAGGCGGAAAATTTCTGGCTTATGGATTTGGAAATCCATCTTCCCTGATTTCATTTCGTGCTCTCACTCGTGACGAGACGAACTCAGATCCGCTATCTATTGAGAGCCTCACGGCAAAGTTGATTCAGGCCAGTCGGCTTCGGGCTCAGCTGGGCTTTTCAGGAGTGTCTCATCGCATCTGTTTTGGCGAGGTAGACCATCTCCCCGGTTTGGTTTTGGATCGTTACTTTACCAACCAAGGCCAAGTCTTGGTGATTCAAGCCCATACTGCCGGTGCTGACCTCTTAGTGGGCGCAGGTCAGGGACCTTTGCTTTCAGCGCTCGAGAAAATGATGGACACTGAGCAGTCTGGATCCTTTGCCAAGGCCAGTGTAGTTTTGAGAAACGATATCTCCGTCCGAAAACTTGAGGGATTAGAATCCCAAGAGGTATCGGTCCTAAAAATTGGATCGAAAAAAGAACTGAGACAAATTCCAATCCTAATTCGAAGCGCGGTCGGAAAAGAACCTCTTTCGTTTGAAGTCGATTTATTGGAAGGCCAGAAGACAGGATTTTTTCTCGACCAGTTTGGTAATATTGAACTTGCAGCTTTACGTTTAAAGAACTGGGCCCCCCGATCTCTTAGAATTCTCGACCTTTGTTGCTACGTGGGGCAATGGGGAGTTCAGTTGGGGAAGGCCTTTCAAGACTCGGGGCATGAAGTTCATATTACTGCCGTAGATGCTTCAGCAACCGCCCTTGAATTTGCAAAAAAGAACCTAGAAAAAAACGGCCTGCGAGCCAAAACAATAAAGATGGATGTTTTGAAAGACTTGACCTCCCTGGAGTCTGGCAGTTTTGATCTGGTCATTTCGGATCCGCCGGCCCTCATCAAGAGCCGCAAAGACATCCCGACCGGAACCCATGCCTACCTTCAGCTTCTGACACAGGCCACCCGTCTCACTCGATCCGGTGGAGCCCTAATAGCTTGCTCGTGCTCTGCTTGGATGGCGGAGGATTCCTTCACAACGGTTCTCCAAAAAGCAGCGCATCGAAATACAACTGAAATTCACTGGGTGGGACGGGGAACTCAATCTGCTGATCACCCCATGATTGCTGAATTCGCAGAGGGCCGTTACCTCAAGGGATGGATTGGCCTGAAGGCTTGAGACCAAGGGGAACGGTATCTTTTCGTTCGGGAAGGCGTTAAGACCCTCCTATGATCCCTTCTTTAAACTGGAAAGAAATTGAGGTTCTTGCAAAACAGCTGAGAACCAAGATTGAAGGTTCGTTCGTTGATCGAGTCATTGTACCCGAAAGAAAAAATACCCTAGACGGCTTTCTTAAAAGCGAATGGGCAATTCGGTTTACATCGAAAACCTCGGAAAGCACGGTCCTTTTCAGCCTCAAACCCAGACAGACCTACGTAACATGGGTTGAGGGAAAAGGCCCAGTAGCCTCGACGAAAGCAACCCGCTCCTCATTCGATCTCGCACTGTCTAAATACTTGCGAGGAGCAAAGCTTTCTCAAGTAGAAACTCTGCCCGAAGACCGGGTTCTCGTCTTTAAATTTCGCCAATCTGCGGAAGCGGGCTCCCATTCAGGCGCCAGTTATTTTGCTTTGGTATTGGTGATGATTCCAGCCGCCCCCGGAGGGTACTTAGTTGAAATTCCCTCTGAGGCCACAGGTGAAGAATCTGACAGCTCCCCAAAAGAAATTTCGGTCTCACCCTTTCGTTGGAAAGTTTTGGCACAGTCAAAAAAATCTACGATCGACTTTTTTGTACCCCCTTCTCGCTCCGCAAAGCCGCCAAAAGACTTAGCAATTCGAACGGACTTGATCGTTCCCCTTGAAGCTTATTCAAAAACAATTGAAAAAGAGTTAGAAAAAGAAGCATTTGAAAACAGAATCCAAAACATTAAAAAAGTCTTAAACCTCCGCCTGAAGGTCGCAGAAGATCGACTTGAACAGAGCGAGAATGCGGCCCGCGAAGCTCAGAACGAGAAAGACTGGCAACGTTTCGGAGACTTACTCAAGAGTTCCCTAGCTACGAAGGAAGAGGAAATTTCAGGCAACCACCGAATCGTCGTCGACTATGAAACTCAGGAACGCATTGCCATTCCTTGTGATCTCAGCCTGAGCCTCAAGGAACAGGTCGAAAAGTTTTATCATCTCGCCAAAAGAAAAGTCCGAAGAATCCGCGAAGCCTCAGAACGAGCCGAAACCTGCTCGACGACCGCCAAAAACCTGAAGACCTCACTGGCTGAGCTTCCTCTATTTCCAGACTGGAAGTCCCTTGCTCAGTTTGAACTCTTGGCTGGAGTTCATCACGGAAACCAAGAACTTACTCAACGAACCACCGCAAACAAGTCCCGATGGAGTGGGAAAAGTTTTCTTTCTAAAGACGGCCTCCCGATTTGGGTAGGAAAAAATCGAGACGAAAACCTTGAGCTGACTTTCAAGTATGCTCGAGGAAATGACCTCTGGCTTCACCTTCGCGGCAAACCCGGAGCCCATGTTGTCATCCCCTTATCTCAGGGAAAGTCTGCACCGCTTGAGACTCTCCTAGATGCAGCTGTTTTGGTTTTACAGTACAGCGGTGGAGCGAACTGGGGCGTTGCGGAAGTGGATTACACTTTTAAGAAATATGTGAAGCGTATTAAGAACTCCAAAGAGGTGAGCTACACCCATAACAAAACCCTTCTTGTAAAGCCTGAACCGTCTCGTTTAAAAAGACTCCTCAGCCAAATGGAGAAATGACTTTAGCGAACAAAGTTCTTGAGAACAAACTCGAGTGCTTCTTCTTTCGTGGTGAGCTTTCGTTCCAGGGTTAAGTCTTCCACGACTCGAAGAATTTCAGCAAATCCTGGGCCAGGCGTAAATCCCAACTGAATCAAGTCGTCTCCGTCTAAGATCCGGCCTTGGTCCTTGCCAGCTTCATTTTTCAGTGTTTCAAGACGAGACGCACAAAACTCATAATAAGCAAGATTTCCATCGCCTGCTGTTGCATCTGCCCGATGAAAGGCAAGAAGTTCTTCAAAATTCTCCTGCCGGATAAATCTTTGGAAGGTTGCCTCGCGCATCTGAAAAACGCCTCGAAATTTAATGTGTTCAGCAATCATAGTTCCCAAGGTTTCGGCTTCCGCACGACTCATTCTCAGCCGATGCGCCACAAGCTCAGCAATCTTTCTTCCTTCAGTTTCATGTCCGTTAAAATTCAGCCCCTGATTTGCACGCAGGGCCACCGGCCTACCCACTTCGTGAAGAACCGATAGCCAAGCAAGGACTCTTGAACGCGAAGGCATTTGAGCGGCGAGGTGTCCAAGAACCCGTGATAGATGTCCCCAAATGTCTTCTTTGCGTAAAGTGCCCGGAGCATAGATTTCATCCAGATGTTTGACAGCTTCGACTTCGGGAAGGATATACTTCAACAAACCAAACTCAGAAAGTAGCTTTAAGGCTTCTTGAGGACGTGGGCCCTGCCACATTAGGGTCAACTCGTCACGAATTCTCTCTACACTAATTTTTGATATTAAATGAGCACGACTTCGAATCGCTGCAGCGGTTCCAGGCTCAAACTCGAACCCCAGACGGGTCTTGAATCGAATTGCGCGCAGGAGTCGCAGCGCGTCTTCGCGAAACCGTTCATTAGGATCCCCAACAGCGCGAATTAAACCTGCTTTTAAATCGGCTACACCGTCCACATAATCAATAATGGTTGACGTCTTTGGATCAAAAAAAAGCGCATTCACCGTAAAGTCTCTTCGAGCTGCATCCTCCAAAGGTCCTGCAAACACTACGCCCCTCGGATGGCGAAAATCGACGTATTCAAGGTCTTGCCGAAAAGTGGCGACCTCAACATATTGTTGTTCCTTCTTAGATTTGGTGTGAGTCGGAACTCGAATCACCCCGAAAAGTTTTCCTGTCGTTATCGAGTCCGGAAAAATTTGACAGAGAGTCTCAGGGTCCGCGCTCGTCACTAGATCAATGTCTTTGGCATCCCGATCCAGAAGAAAGTCCCTGACACTCCCACCCACCACGTAGGCCACATGGCCCGCTTCATCCAGCTTTTGTAAGGCCTTACGAACGTAAGGAGGGAGCTGAAATATTTTTTTAGTCCGTATCGACTTCGAGGGCTTGGCCACCAAGCTTGTAGGGACTTTTGGCGTTGATTTCCGGCTCGAATCGGTTTTGGGCTTTTGTCCCTTCGGCGTCTTTTTCACGTCTTTTTTTCCCTTTCTTCGTTGAATCGTGGTGTTTATGGGAATGTTTCGAAGCCGGAGTCTGAGGAGCTTCATGGGCTGGTGAAGAGGGATTGTGAGGTTCGCCAGCCGCAATTGCAAAATGAAAACTGAAACACACTGGAAAAAGTAAACAAAATTTCAACATGAATACCTCTCAAGTACTCTTTAAACCAGACCAGACAGCCTATTTACATCAAAATCTCGCGGGGTCTTGCCCCATCCTGAGGTCCCACAATTCCCCGCGACTCCATAGTCTCGATAATTCTAGCTGCCCGATTATATCCGATTTTTAGATGCCTTTGCAAAAAGCTTGCAGAAGCATGACCTGAG
>JACPOE010000048.1 GCA_016185105.1 Bdellovibrio sp. | reverse complement strand
ACAAAAAAACCGCGGGGTTCGCTTCTTTCTGCTCTCAGAGGAATTTTTCCAGCCAACATTCAATACTGGAGAACCCTAAAGCAGGACCTTTGGCTCTATGCCATGAATAACGTGATTCTTGCTCTATTCGCTACACTCCTCATCCCTATTACCAGTAACTACTACCGCGACTGGGCCGCTCCAAAAGTCGAAGCCTTTTTAACTCTTCACTTCGGCAGAAGCATTGCGCCTGCGACCAACGGATTTTGGCCCGACCTGATCTACACTCTTGGTATCTTGATTGCCGGAGACCTCGGAAGATACTTTGCCCACCGCTGCGCCCACCGATTTCCGACTCTTTGGGAGTTCCACAAAGTGCACCACAGTGCGAGATCTCTCAATCCGATGGCCTTCTTTCGACAGCATTTTGTCGACATCGTTTTCACCCAAAGCATCATGGGTGTTTCAATGGGGCTCTCTAGCGGGATCACTCAGTTCGTCTTCGGGCTCACGCCAAGTATCGTGACTCTAGGAGGGGTTGCAGTATTCAGTGGTTTCTTTGCCGTGACAGGTGTCTTGAGGCACTCCCATATTTGGTGGTCCTACGGAAAATTAGAGTACGTATTCACTAGCCCTGCGATGCACTTGATTCATCACAGCGCGTCTCCAGAGCATTTCGATAAAAATTTCGGCTCAGATTTTATGATTTGGGATCTTATTTTTGGAACGATCTATTTCACCGAGAAGAAACCCATAGCAAACTTGAAATTTGGCGTCAGAGATCACTTTGATTGGGAGAATGCTTCTCCTTGGCAATACATCTGGCACCCACTCACAGAGGGTGCGAAGATTGCTTTCAAGCGAAATAGACCCGCGGCGAGCTTGCACAGGATAAAACGCAGGGAATCGAATCGAAAAGCTGCCTAGATCACTAAATCAATAGGCTCGAACTCCAGCCCGACCTCTTTGCCTCAGCAAGAAACATAGAGACCGCTTCGAGAGTTGCGTCCCGATTAAAACCGTTCGGCTGACCTTCCGAAGCGGAGCAGGAATCGTGAAGAGCGAGAACGGGCCTAAGACCTTGTGAGAACAGTTCAAGAGCGTGCTGTTTCATCTCCTCAAATAGCCCGACTCCCTGTTCTCGGCTCTTCTTCTCATAGTCGTCAAAGAGCTTGGTCCAAGAAAAATGCGGCCTTCCCAGGCTAACCAGCGCAGCAGCTCGCGGATCACCGCCAGGGACATTCTGAAGTCCGTAAGGGAGTCGGCAGGGAATCAAAGCGTGAGGCAAGTGTGCTGAATTTCTGAGATCGGTGATCAATTTGTCACATCGGACGATCTCGGCCGTAAATTCGCTCATTCCCATAGTCCTTGGATGCGAATAGGAATGATTTCCGATGAGGTGTCCCTCTCTCATCGCTCTCACCAAGATGCCCTTCGTTTGCGAGGAGGTCGCCCCAGTCCAGAACGGACTCTCCAAATTACTTCCCAACACAAAGAAGGTCGCCCGAGCACCATGCGACTTAAGCACGTCGAGAAGAGCTT
>JACPOE010000047.1 GCA_016185105.1 Bdellovibrio sp. | reverse complement strand
CGAGCGTCTCGCGGCCGGCGAGCAAACGATCCACCACCAGCGCCGCACTAGCCGACGTGAGGCTCGTCGGCAGCGTGACGTTCTGGGCAGCCACCTTTGCCCAAGCGGTTGAAAACCTCATGAAAAGTCCTTTGGGTTATTTGTTGAGGCGGCTGTTGATGAAGGGAATTAGACGCTGGGGAAACTCAGTTGCTTCTCTTCTTTAAGTTCAGGCTTTTCGCTCTTGGCCGAGAGGCGCTTCGAGAACTGGCTCTTAGCACATCGGGGGGCGGCCTTTGCACCTTGATAGGCCTTTTTAGTTCCCTGCCACGCTTTGCTCATGCCCCAGCCGTATGCTTTGGCCGTTCCCGCTTTCGCAAGTCCCGCCATAGCTGCCGGAGTTGCAAGACCTGCTGAGAGTCCAATCGCTGCGAGTCCGGCTGTTTGTGTCGCCACACTTGACAGCGCGCCAGAGATAAGGTTTCGCACGACAATTGGAGTCAGCAGAATAGAAAACGCGAGCATCAATGTCAGCGCCAAGAGAGTAAAGAAATTCTGCCCTTTTACCTGGAAATCATGAAGCACAGTGCTCCAGAGAAGAGTTCCAAGAACGGAAAAAACAATTTTCCACGATGCGATTTCAAAGAGAGTACGAAATAGACCAGTCGTCATCGCCGCTGTCTGCGGAAGGATATAGAAGGCGATCAAAATCGGCGAAAAGATGTAGAGCAGGATAAGACAATAAACAATCGCAGCGTCGAAGAAAAAAACCGAAAAATACAGAATGAAATAAACAAAATATGCGATCACTGAAAGAAGCGTGTCGCCAATTGAGGTCCAAGACCATGAGTGGTCTTTTAGTATGGCCCCGGCACTCTGAAGGACATTGCCGATAGTGTTGATGCTTCCAAGCTTGTCGGCTACCGCGTCAGCGACAGCAGCGACCGTATTTGAAATTTCCGGGTATGCGGCCAGAAGAATACCCGCAACTAGTGCACGACCAACTAACTGTGAAAAGGCCGGCGCCCCTCCGATCGGCAATTTGAAGTATTCAACGATAACGCCGATCAGAAGCAAAAGTGTGGCGAGAATATAAAAGATCGAAACGAAAAAGGTGTGGATCTCCTTTGCCTGAGATGAAATCCAGGAAATATCCATTACTCAAACCGCGGCAGCTTAAATTCTGGTTTTGCACCGCCCAAAGCAGAGTTGAGACCATCGGCGCCGGCGACCATTTGGCGAGTGCGCTCTTTATCCTTACGGTTTTGAAGTGCCAGCGCTTGCGCCTGAAGCTTTAGGCCGGTCGCCTGCGTGCGGAGCATTTCGTTCTGGAGATTCAGCATCACTCCCAATGACTGCGCCGTTAGTTTTGCGGCCCCACCTGGGGACACCGAATGGCTTTGTGATTTAATAAGCTCACCGATCTGGTCAATAGTCGTGGTGTATTTGTAGATCGAATTATTGAGGGCAACAGCTTCGGCAACACTCTGATCGGTGTCTTTCTGAACTCTCAAGTCGCGCGATTCAATCGCAATCCCGTAGACGGCTTCGAGCTTATTCAAAGCCTCCGAGACTTTATCCCAATCTTTATAGAGCCCAGGATCGGAATTTGGACTGATCGTGCGGATCAGGTTTAGGGAGTCGTTGATCCCGCGATTGATATCCCGGATTAAATCGACATTGTCGCGGCCGGTCTGGAGAATGTTTCGGAGTTGTGCCAGCTGCTGTAAGGCATTGGCTAAAATTTGCATGAGAACTGCGACATCACCGCCAAACATATCAGCGCGCGCAGGGGACGCAAAGATAAGTTGAAGTGCTAAAATAATCGCGGCGAGCTTTTTCATGATTTTGCCCTTTCTGAGGCCGAAACCCCTCTCGGAAATCTTTTGGCCAGGAGTTTTAGGACTTCGATTTGCGATATCTCAGAATTTTCTTTTCGTACCTTGTCGATTACAGACAGATCGCGGGGATCGGTTGTGGCAATCCAGAGCTCAAGCGGCGTTGGTTCAATTACAGCGACCGTGCGTCTTTCTGGTCCAGCCAGCAGAAACGCCTCTGAGAATTCACCCTTTTCTTGGTGGAGCGATTGAATCAGCGCCACTTCATTGTCGTTGAGACCAACCGCTTCTTTCATTTTCGTAAAGTCGCTCTGGTTCTGCATAAGAATCCATTTGACCGAGCAGTTTGGCAAAAGTGCTGAAGAGATCCCGGAGTTCAAAAAATCGAGTAGATCCTGACTGATGGCGGTCGCAGAGCAAAAATATTTACGAACCGTTCTAAAGACCTCTTCGATAAACGTGAGCCCGGCCTCGTCCTTTAACAGCTTCCAGCACTCATCAAAGATAATGAATTTCATGCGAGAGCGATCCCGTTGAACTTCCCGCCAAACAAGATCCGTAATGATATAAAGGCAAACGCTTTGGAGATCGGGATAGCTTTCAAGACCTTTTAGATCAAAGGCTACGATGTCGTTTTGCAGTTCAATCGTAGTTTCGCGATCCAGGAATTTTCCAAAAGGCGTGTCTCCGCACCAGGGAGAAAGAATTTTGCCGTAAGTTTGAATCTCCCGGTCCGGATGCTTCAAAAGCAGTTCGCGAAGATCTGACAGTCGTGGCTTTTTCGCCTGCCTATAGACCTCTTGTATTGATTCTTCGATTTCGGCGCGCGCAAGCTTTGGGATGCGGTCAGAACCTTCTTCCTTAGTCATGAGTTCTACAAGGCCGACAAGAAATTTGATTTTGTGCGATGGCGGCTGTACTTCGCCTTGACCGAGGTCAAACGGATTGACTGAGAGCGTGTCGTTAACTCCGAGCTCGACATACTGGCCCGATAGATTTTCAGTCAGCTTTTTGTAGGAGCCACCAATATCGATAAAATAGATCTTCGGATTTTCTTTCAGCATCTGAAGCAGGAGCAGGTTCATCATAAACGACTTGCCTGATCCGCTTCCGCCACTGATAAGCTGGTTTGCATTGCTGAGTGAACTGTCGAAACCATCTAGGCTCAAGAGACTTCCCATCCGGGATTTCAGAAGAATGCGCGGATTGTCGTGCCCCGGCCATGGACCATAGAGCGGAATTAGATCGCAAAGATTTGCGGTCTTAATGCGCTTTGATCGCTCTTTAGATCGCGCATTAGGGAGTGCAACTTGAGAGAAGATTTCAAAGGCTGCAAGAGTTTCGGTCATTGCCTCGGCACCCCCGAGCTCGCGAAATTTTGACAACACTGCGTCGATCTGTGGCTCAAGTTCAGTTTCGATTTCACTTTGCAAAAGGACAGTCATCGAGACGTGGAAGACCTTTTGTCCCTGCGCGATCATCTGCTCAAGCAGTGTTTCTAGATCCTGAAACTTGGCCGTGCTCTCGATATCTGAAACCCCTGTCTTTTTGCCAACGACCATCGAGTAAGCGATGCGACGCTGTGTTTGCAGGCTCTCGATTTCCTTCATCTGCTCTGGAACGTGAACAGTTACAGAGAGGCGCGATTTAAATGGCAATTCCCGAAGTCGGGCTGCCATTGAAGCAAACGTCTGATCCGGTAAAACTTTAAGTGAAAGGAGACGAAAGAAAGTCGTGCCGATTACAAATCCACTGATATCGATGCCAATGTCCGAGAAGAGAAGGCTTTGACGAACTTCTTCAGGGTCGTAACTTTGGAATGGCACACCTCTTGACGGATTCCATTGTTGATACAGGAGATCTGCCACTTGGTCTGAGCCGAGTTCACGAGCGGAGATTTCTAGACCGCTCAGACCTTGGATAATATTTTCTTTGAGACGTGCGGTTAACTCGACTTCACTAGTAAGGCGTATTTCCGATATATCTTGAAATAGTTTTTCTTTAGATAAGAGTGTGGGTTTAGCGAGCAGATTTTGCGAAAGCGGCCGCCTTACGAACACTTTGAGCCGGTGAACAGGCAGCTCACCCGCGGCATCGCATGCTTGAAGCCGCTCAACTCGCGCGAGGCAAAGTGATTTTGCGGTGTCATTGTTGGAATTATCTGAAAGTGCTTTATGACGGTCAATGACGTGCCGGTTTCCTGGCTCAATATCTTGAACGAATTGAATATCAACTTGGGCTGGGAGACTATTTAAAAACTGGGCCACTCGCTCTGAGTAGGCGTTGATTCGCTCATCGCTCCAAGTGCTCACGTCCACCGGCACACAGTCGAGTGCAAAGCCAAACGAGCCGTCCGAAAAGACAATGTAGTCTTGCTCAAAACCCCAGATCTGCAAATAGTCAGCAAGTGTCGCGCTCATCGAATTTGTCCTTTAGTTTTAGGTGATGGGGTCGTGATTTTTGGATCTTTGAACGCCGAGAGATATTTGGGGCGCACTAGGAATTTTCCCAAATGAACCAGGTAATTGTCGGGTTTGCCGCGCTTACCGACCCTCAAGATTGTTGCGGCGATTGCCACTGGCGTCCAAACGAAGGCTAGCTTGTAGTTTGTGCTGCCAAAGAGGAAATTTAAGATCGAAAGAAGTAAGAAGATCGCAAGCACATCCGGCACTTCAAAGCCTGCAATTAATAGCTTTTTTTCCAGAGTTTGACTTGTTGGTTCCGATCGAAGACCCAATTAAAATCTCCAGGAAAATTGAGGTATGAAACTAAAAATAGTCTAGGAAGCCAGCTCTTCCATAAGCCGTGAGCCGCCGGCTACCTAATGCGACAAGGATCGGCTTCGGGAATCGGATTGTTGATGGACTCGACACGGCGGATAAGAAGATCCCGGCCTCTAAAACCTGAGCTTATGAGTCAGATTCCACCTTAAGCTGCATGGCAGGCCGACCGTTATACTGAAGCGCAGTCGCCGGCCCAAAGTTTGAAAGAATAAGTCCGTTTTCGACAACTGCCCATCGCCCACTTACGACTCTCTCTTGGTGTGAATCCCAGTAACCGGTTCACACCGATCTTGATGGTTTCCGACTTCGCATAGCGATGGTTTTCGTGGCCGGTCTCGCATTGGCCCGTCTGAACGTACAAGAACTGCCGAAAATAAGCCTCCGGTAGATTGTTCTAAATCGAAGATTCTTGTTTTCGTTGATGTAGTATTTCTCCATGTCGTAGTTGAAAACATTCCCGCTACCTATTTTTCGGTCGTCTTTTGAACAAAAGATAATGGTGGGGTGAAATGCTGGGTATGCAATGGCTTTGGTCAATTGGGTGATGGCGGCACTACGAATCGACTGACGCCATCGGTAGAAATCACGAACCTGTTTTAGAACCTCATCTGCACCTTAGTGTT
>JACPOE010000045.1 GCA_016185105.1 Bdellovibrio sp. | reverse complement strand
GGAATTGGCAAAACGACTTTGGAAAAAATCGATCAGATTCGATTCGAATCTTCACAGGCCGGCGAAGGATTGTCGTATTGGGATGTCCTAATGCGGGCCGCGCGTGAGCCAGCGCTCACGTCTTCAGCGACTTCTAAAAAACTTTCCAGGTTTGTTGAATTATTAGAGCGTCTGAGAAAAGAACAGAACGCGTTGCTCTTGTCCGAGCTTTTTCATCTTATTCTAGATCAGACAGGCTATGTTCAAGAGTTGCGGCAAGAGGGTACCGAAGAGGCTTTGGCACGAATTGAAAACCTGGAAGAGCTGGATTCTCTATTACAGGAGTTTGAAGAAGATGAGCTCGAGGGAGTCTCCGAAAGTGAACTCCCTGGAAAGAGAGCGCAACTCTTGGAGAGATTCATCGAGCAATCTTCTCTGGCCTCCGACGTTGATCAGATGGACTCAGTAGCCAGTTCTGTAAAGTTAATGACTCTGCATTCTTCGAAGGGTCTTGAGTTTCCCGTCGTTTTTTTGGTCGGAATGGAAGAAGGCCTCTTTCCTTCGGTAAAAGCATGGGAAGAAGCAACAGAAGAAGATGTCGAGGAAGAACGTCGTCTTTGCTATGTAGGAATGACTCGGGCTCGACACCAGCTCTATCTCTTAAATGCGGTCATTCGTCGAATCTGGGGACAGGTCAGCTATCAAGAGCCTTCTCGGTTTTTTCATGAAATTTCAGATGAATATGTAGAGCTTCGAGACTTTTCAGTGGGTTCCCGTGCAGGAACCTTTCGAACAGGTTCTTCGCGGCATTTGGGCTACGGAGGTTACTCCTCGCAGGCTGGCGCCGCTGGCGGTGGTGAGAGGACCTTTTCTTCTGCCACGCGCGCTTCAACCACTTCTGGGTCTACTGCGGGAGACTCTTGTATTGGACGGCAGATCCTTCACCCAGAGTATGGGCCTGGGGTTGTCGTTTCTTCCGAAGGGGCCGGAGCGGATCAAAAAGTTATGATTCGCTTTTCTGGGAGAGACGAACGAAAATTTCTCCTCCGGTATGTCGCTTCTTATTTCGATGAATCCTAAAGAACCGGCGGAACCTTAAATCCGTTTTGGACAGTCTCTGAAGCAGTGCTGAGAAGACTTTCTAAGTTTTCTGACTCTGGAGTTTTTGCTTCATCTTCTCTCATTGGGGTTGCCAGATCAAAGGGACGTCCCAAGGGTTCTACTCCGGTGACATCTAGCTCCTGCAAACGTTCGACATAGGCTAAAACGGTATCCAACTGCTTTGAAAATCGGTGGATTTCCTCATCAGTCAAAGAAAGGCGCGCCAGGTGGGCCACCTTTCGGGTTAATTCCGGGGTTATTTGAATTTTAGTTTTAGCGGTAGGCATTTAAAGGGTCTCCAATGTGTCGATTTACAGTATTCCCGGTTCGGGTTAAAGCGGAATACATGAAGATCCGACAGACCCACGAGGCAATCGCGAAGAAAACGTTTTCCTTCCTGGAACTCACTCAGGATCGCTTGAAACTGGCCAAAGAAAATAAGCATCAAGAGTACATTACCGTTTGTGCTGATTTGGCTCTGAGCGCCGCTACAAAAGCCGACGCGGTTTTTCAAAAAGAGGGGGTCCAAGCGTTTGTGCGCAACCCCATCCTTGGAATCCCTCTGGCGATTAAAGACCTGATTTTAATTAGGAATATCAGGAATACCTGTGGCTCGAAGCTTCTTGATAATTATGTAGCGCCATATTCTGCATCGGTCATTCAGCAGCTTGAAGGTGCCGGTGCGGTTTTTATCGGAAAGACGAACTTGGACGAGTTCGGAATGGGCAGCTCCAATGAGAACTCTCCTTACGGCTCGGTTTCGATTCCTGGTTTTCCAGAGCGGGTGGCCGGGGGTTCTAGCGGGGGTTCTGCTGCTGCGGTGAAGTCGGGTTCTTGCGATGCAGCACTGGGAACAGATACTGGGGGATCGATTCGTCTACCTTCCAGTTTTTGTGGAATTGTGGGGATAAAGCCTACCTATGGCCGAGTGAGTCGTTACGGTCAGGTGGCTTATGCCTCATCTTTGGACCAGATTGGCCCTATGGCTCGGACAGTAGAAGATGCTGGTCTTTTACTCGATTTGATCACCGGGCATGATTTTAAGGACTCGACTTCAATTCCAATGCCCCCTACCCGATGTGCAGCGGCATCTGCCCTGATGACCGAGTGGTCAAAAATTCGATTAGGAGTTCCCGAAGAATATTTCAAAAGTGGGCTGCACCCAGATGTTGAAAAGCCTATTCGTCAGGCTTTGACATGGGCGGAGAAGCAAGGCGCAAAGCTGGTGCCTGTTCAACTTCCTCACTCGGAATATGGAGTTGCGGTCTATTATCTGATTGCAGTGAGCGAAGCCTCCAGCAATCTGGCCCGATTCGACTCTGTCCGCTACGGGCAGCGAAAGGTTTTAGCCGAAGACGTTCGGGACTTGAGTACGTTTTACGAAATCAATCGAAGTCAGCTGGGGGAAGAAGTGAAGAAGAGAATTTTGTTAGGTACTTTTGCACTTTCTGCGGGCTATTCGGAAGCCTATTTCAAAAGAGCCTGTCAGGTTCGTAGAAAAATTAAAGAAGACTTTGACCGGGTATTCAACACAGTCGACTTTATTGTAGGTCCAGTCTCGTCAACTGTTGCCTTCAAAAAAGGCGAGAAAACCCAAGACCCTCTTCAAATGTATTTAAATGACATTTTTACTGTTCCTGCAAATCTTGCTGGTCTTCCTGCAATGAGTTTGCCCTGCGGGCAGGATTCAAATGGCTTGTCGGTAGGGCTACAGTTGATTGGGCCCGCATTTTCTGAGGAATTCATGGTGAGTCTTGCAGCTGGGTTCGAAAAAGGGATTGAAGGTGTCAGATGAAAGCCCCTAAATCTCAACAAGTCAGAAGGCTAGAAGCAGTAATCGGCCTCGAAGTTCATGTGCAGCTTTCTACAGCCTCAAAGATTTTCTGCTCCTGTCCCGCGCGCCTTCCCGCAACAGTCTCAGTTTCTGAAATCGAGGCCAATTCTCATGTTTGTCCGATTTGCACAGGACATCCAGGAACATTGCCGGTGTTGAATCGAAAAGTGGTGGAGTTTGCAATTCAGGCTGGACTAGCAACCCAGTGTGCAATCAATCCAAAGAGTCTGCTGGCGCGCAAAAACTATTTTTATCCCGATCTGCCGAAAGGGTACCAGATTAGTCAATATGACGAACCCATGTGTAGGAATGGAGTTTTGGGAATTCAACTTCCCAATGGGGAAGAGAAAAGAGTTCGAATCCATCGGATCCATATTGAGGAGGACGCTGGTAAAAGCATTCACTACTCGGGGTTCTCTGTTTTGAATTTGAACCGGGCTGGGGTTCCCCTGGTCGAGATTGTAAGCGAGCCTGATATGGCCTCCCCTGCCGAGGCAGGTGCCTATCTCAGAGAATTGCATTCCGTTGTCACGTTCCTGGGAATTTCTGATGGGAATATGGAAGAGGGAAATTTCAGATGCGATGCGAACGTCAGTGTTCGCGAGCCGGGCGCTGAGCTCGGAACCCGCGTTGAAATTAAAAATGTAAATTCATTTAAATTTATTGAAAAAGCAATTGAGTTTGAGGTTCTTAGGCAGTCCGAAGTCCTGCGTTCAGGAGGAACCGTCATACAGGAGACCCGCTCGTTCGATTCTTTTCGAGGCACGACTGTGCCAATGCGCTCGAAAGAAGAAGCCGAAGACTATCGTTACTTTCCAGATCCAGATTTGATTCCTATTTACGTGGATGGCGATTGGATTGAGGAGCTCAAGAAAAGACTGCCGGAACTACCTCAGCAAAGGCGTGGACGATACGTGGCTACTTACGGTCTAAGCGCATACGACGCTGGGTTGCTCACCAGTAGTAGAGAAATAGCCGAATTCTATGACCAGGTGATGGAGGTTCTTAAAAAGAGTACAGTCGATGCCGAGCTGACGCAGAGTGCGAAAACTGCCGCCAACTGGGTCTGTGGCGAGGTTCTTCGGATGTTGAATGAGACAGGCCAAACTCTCCAAACGTCTAAGTTGACTCCTCACCATCTAGCGGAACTGGTTCGTCTTCTGCAGCTACAGCAGATCTCTAGCACGGGCGCGAAACAGATTTTTGGGAAGGTCTGGGAAACTGGAAAATCGGTGTCTGAAGTCATTCAGGGAGAGGGCCTCGTTCAGATTAGCGATCCGGCAGTTTTGAAACCGATTATTGATAAAATAATTGCTGCTTTTCCCGGCCAAGTGGCAGAATATCGGTCTGGAAAAGACAAACTAATCGGTTTTTTTGTGGGTCAGGTGATGAAGGAGACTCAGGGGAAGGCAAACCCGACTCTTGTAAACGAGTGGGTTCGCCAGGCGCTGAGTTCGGGTTGACGTATGGGTCGCAGATCAGAAAGGAAGCGGTCGGTGAAAAAAATAGGATTAATCATCGGTTCGGTTTTTGTTCTACTATTGATTTTGATTGTCACACTTCCGTTTTTTATCAATGTCGATAAGTACCGACCCCAGATCGTAGAAGCAGCGAATAAAGAAATAAATGGAACTCTTGAGATGGGAAAACTATCCCTGTCTCTTTGGGGGCAAATTCGGATCGCCGTGGCCGGGCTGAACTTAAAAGATTCAGGCGGAAAAGAGCTAGTTTCGGTCAAAGATGCTTATTTTCATGTGCCGTTTTCTTCGATTTTTTCCGGATCTCCTAGCTTGACGTTCTATATGAAACAGCCTCTGGTGAATGTGATTAAGAATAGGGCGGGAAAGATGAATCTCCTTTCCGTCATGAAAGAAGCGCCAAAGACTTCAGCAAGTGTTTCGCCTGTGGGTACGGCTACCGCCGGAAGGGCTGCATCGTCTCCGTCAGTCGCTACTGGCGAACCTGCTCCTGTGGCCCCCGCTCGGCAAGTGGCCCCCGCACCTAGTGCGGTTTCTACTGCTGGGCTGCCGGCAATCGCTACCCAAGCTCATCTGGGAATTGAATTAGACCATGCGACCTTAAATTACACAGATTTAGGCACAGGGCTTAAATCCGAAGTTAAAGATTTGAATTTGAGGATTAAAGATCTTTCCCTGACCCGTCCTACTGAACTTGAGCTTTGGGCGGATTTGGATACAAAAATGGGAAAAGCTTTCATGCTCAAGGGACCCGCTAGACTTACCGCAAAAGGAAAACCTGACTTCAAAAATGGTGTTTTCGATTCTGTGACTTTGACTGCGAGCTTGGATCTTGATGGACTGGACATTTCAGTTCCAGATACTTTTTCAAAGAAGGCTGGAATTCCAACCCATGCTTCTCTCACTGTTGTTGCGACCGATAAGTCAGCAAAAATTGAGTCTGTCGATATTCGGTTTCACAACCTCGAGGTCAAAGGGAGTGGGACTGCTGGCTTCGGAGATGCCATTCCGACCTTCAACATCAGTTTGAAATCCAATCAGATGGAATTTGCTCCTTGGGTTGAATTAGTTCCGATGTTGAAAGAGTTTGAGTTGGGAGGAAAGGCTCAGCTCGAGCTTTCGGCAAACGGGACAGCTACTCAGCCAAACTACAAAGGAAGCCTCGGTTTCTCGGGACTCACGGCAAAAGCTCCGATGCTGAAATCTCAACCTAAATTTGATGGAATGATTCATTTTATTACGGATCAGTTAGATCAAATCAGTATTAAGATGAAAGCTCCAGGGAACGTAAGGCCCTGAAGGTCTACGAGGTTAAAATGACAGACATTAGCTGTCGCATGACCTTTAAGGACTTAAACCTAGGGATAGACCCCTGCGGTTTAACTGTGTTTAGCGGAGGGGTAAAGACTGGATTTCAAATGGCAATGCGCCCAAAGGTGCCTACCTACCATTTTAATATGAAAGTGAATGGCCTGGAAATTGTTCAGGCAGTAGAGTCACAAATGGCTCTTTTCAAAAATACAGTTACTGGCAAAGCTGATTTTTCAATGACAGGACAGGGTTCGAGTCTGAATCCGACTCCGGCAATGAAGAACGTTAAAGCCTCAGGAAATTTGAGAGTGATCAACGCAAAGTTCGCCAGCATGGATGTGATGAAAATGGTGGGCGAAGCTTTGAATAAATCGATTGAACGCCTTGCTGAAAAGGTGCCGGCTGCCCGAGGTAGAACTGTGGGAGGTTTTGAAAATAAAACCTCACGTTATGAGGCCATTAGCTCTGATTTTACTTTGGCTGATGGGAAGTTCAATGCACCGAATTTCTTCGCCAAGGCCGTTCCCAACGAAGGGATTGATCTAAAGGGAAATACACAGGTTGGAATTTTAGATTACTCTTTGAATACGGACTGGGAAGTCATCGATACTTACAACCTTACCCACGCGCGGGATCTATCGGTTGAACAGTCGGGAGTGAAAGTAGATCATATTCTTGCTGAAGGCGATTCGCCGGTGAAGTTCCCTGTACATGCCGGTTGTACACTGAAGGAACCGTGCTATTCCTATACGCAAGTTCCAGAGTATCTGGGTAAAATAGCTTTAAACAATGTGACTCATGCTTTAGGAGAAAAGGCCAAAGCAGAGGTCCGAAATCAAGCTCAAAAAGCCCTTCAACAGGCAGCTCCAGCGATCCAGGATCGGCTGAAAAGTTTATTTCGGTAAAGATGTACGAAAGGAAAGTCTAAATGAAGTTTAATGGAGTTAAGGTTGTTATTGCACTCGGTATGGTCGCCCTTTTGACAGGATGCGCTTCCGAAAGGGTGAAAAACCACGCAAAAGAAATGGCCGCAAAATATTGGCAGGATAAAGCTTATCCAGGGAAAGCCTTTGATATTCAGGTAGTCGAGGCCGAAAAAGCGGATGGTGGCCAATATCGCGTTAAAGGCATTGTCGATGGGGAAACTCGAGTGGGGACCTTTAATCCGGAAACGGAAACCTTTTCCGAGGGATATTATTCTCTCGCCCATGAGCGTGAAAAGCGCGTGGCCGAGCTGGAACAAGAAGTAAAGTACTGGAAGGAAAAGTTTGAGGGCGCGGATAAAGAAATTTACAAGCTTAAGCTTCAGATCAAAATGAATAAAAAAGGCGCAGATTCTGAATCTGAAGACTCGTCTCCCGACAAAAAATAAAAACTAGAAACTTGATTTTGCTTGGGGGCCAGGGTTTTTTAACCTGGCCTCTCGGTAAAAAACTCATCTTAATTTCTGATTCTAAATTTCAGAGTAATCTATGTTGCGCTCATCTATAGACCTAGGGACCAATACCTGCCTGCTTCTCATTGCCGAATGTCGTCCAACATCTTTTCAGATTGAAAAAGTCTTATGGGACGAATCTACCATTGTTCGATTGGGTGAGGGTGTAGATCAAAGTCGAAACCTCCAGCCCCCGGCAATGCAACGAACTCTAGACTGTTTAAAAAAATATTCACAGCAGTTACGCAAAGCGGGTGGAAATCCAGCTGAAACGGTGTGTGTTGCAACTTCGCAAGCGCGTGATGCAACAAATACCCAAGAATTTTTTCGGAAGATTTTAGACAATACCGGATTTGTGTTCAAAACTTTAAGCGGTAAACAGGAAGCCGAATTCACCTTTTTGGGAGCGCTGATTCCAGGGATGAACCCCCAGACTAGCGCAGTTTTGGATATCGGCGGTGGGAGTACGGAACTCATTGCTATGGGTGATAGTATGAGCCTTGATATTGGCTCAGTGCGATTTACCGAGCGATTTTTAAAGTCAGATCCGGTGACTGACCGTGAGTTTTGGGACTGTCAGGCCGCGATTGATCAGAACCTAGAGAATCTCCTTCCATGGAGAGAAAAAAATTCGGCCGCTACCCAATTGGTGGGAGTCGCAGGGACGATTACTACACTGGCCGCTTGGCATTTAGGTTTGGAACGCTTTGATGCAGCATTGATTAATAGTACCGAGCTCACCCGAGGCGACGTGCACCGCATGGTTGAAGAGTTGAAATGGCGAAATGTGGCTGAAAGAAAGAGCCTTCCTGCGATGGAACCCATGCGGGCGGATGTGATCCTTGCTGGCGCTCTGATCTTGTGGCGAGCGCTAGAAGTGCTCGGGTTTGATTCCTGTAGGGTAAGCACCCAAGGCTTGAGGTACGGAGTTCTCCAGTCGAAGGAACTGATGAGCTGATTTTATAAGTCTAGCGCTGCGAGGTCGCGGCGTAGCGATTGAGCCAATTCCCGGTCCCTTTGTGCAAGCCGACGGAGGAGGGATTCGCGGAATTGAGGGTCTGCATACTGAAGCATTTCCAAAACTTGCTTAAAACCATCGATTGGGATCTGTTGTTGGGTTTCTTCCGGAGTAGGATTCCTATTTTCAGTTTTCATTTTTCTAAGACCTCCTTGTCTCTTCGACTCGATTTACGAGCTTGTTCATGGAGCGCCTCAGAGGAGGCCTGCAGCTGTCTCTTTAGGCTTTCAAGTTGTTGCTCCGAGTTTCGTTTGAACTCTTCAACTTTCTTGTCATGGGCTAGTTTCAGTTTTGTGTATTCTTCTTCAGAGTTTTGATTTTCAAGCTCAATCCGTTCTTTGTTCGTGCTGCGAATGGTATTCAGCTTTTGCTCCAACGCTTCAGCCTCCTGGGAAATTCGAACGTCATAGGAGTTCTGAAGGTCGTGAATCTGTGTTCCTTGGGTCCCAGAAATCCGCCGCAGATCTTCTTGGTGGCGCGCTTCTAGTTCTTGAAGTTCAAGTTCGTTTCTCCGTTCGAGCTGAGAACGGTAGTTCTTCAATCGGATCTCGTCGGCCACAACCGACTTCGAGTTTGAGATTTCAGGGGGCATTCCTTCGCCTTCTCCTAAGAGTCAGTATGCCGGTTTTTGAGTCTTTCTGAAAAGAGGCAGTTTATGCCTATCGCTGCACAGCGTGATGGGACAGTGGCAAGTTTTCAACGAAGTGAGTATAGGTTTAGTCTTAAGGGAGATCTCTATGGCACAGCAAGGCACACACTTGGTGATTTTAGGCGGTAAGAGGACACCTTTTGGCGCAAACGGTGGCGTTTTCAAGGATGTTAGTCCTACCGAGCTTTGTACCGTGGCGGCAAAAGCTGCTCTTGAGCAGTCCGGTATTGACGGAGAGCAAATTGATCATGTGATTGTGGGTAATGTGCTTCATTCTGCGCCCGAAAGTATTTATATCCCGCGCCATGTAGGACTAAAAGTGGGCATTCCTGAGCATGTTCCTTCCCTAGGGATCAATCGGCTCTGCGGTTCCGGGTTTCAGGTGATCGTTGAAGCCTACCAACAGATGACCGCCGGTGACTCGAAGATCGCTCTGGTTGGCGGTGTCGAGAATATGAGCATGAGTCCGTACCTGATGCGCTCGGTTCGCTGGGGTAATAAAATGGGGAATCTGCCTCTGACGGACATGATGATGGAAGTCTTTTTTGATGCCTACGCGCAGCTACCAATGGGCCTCACCGCCGAACGACTCGGCGATCAATATAAAATTACACGGGAACAAGCGGATCGTTTTGCGCTTCGAAGTCAAAACCAGTTCGAAGCCGCAGCCTCTCAGGGTAAATTTCAGAAGGAAATTGCCGCATTCAAAAGTGTCGATAAAAAGGGAAACGCGGTTCTGATTGACCAGGATGAGCATCCGAAGTTCGGGACTACCTATGAAAAACTCGCCAAATTGAAGTCGGTCTTCAAGCCGGATGGCCTCGTTACCGCTGGGACGGCGAGCGGCATTGTCGACGGTGCGGCGATGATGGTGGTAAGTACGGAGGCCGAAGCTAAGAGTCGTAAGCTTCGCCCCCTGGCTAGAATGGTGAGCTATGGGATTGCGGGATGTGATCCTAAAATTATGGGAATCGGACCCGTCCCAGCGATTCAACAGGCATTAAAAAAGGCTAAAATGAAGTTGGATCAGATGGACCTTATCGAGGTGAACGAAGCGTTTGCCGCCCAGACACTGGCTGTGAGTCGAGAGCTCTCTTTTCCTGAGGAAAAATTAAATATTAATGGTGGAGCAATTGCAGTTGGCCACCCTTTGGCGGCCAGTGGAACCCGAATTATCCAGACCTTGATTTACGAGTTAGAACGGCAGAAAAAGCGATATGGCATTGGAGCCGCGTGTATCGGCGGGGGGCAGGGGATTGCCATAATAATTGAATCCCTACTGTTTTAGTGCTATATTCCATGTCCTATGGACAGCGAAAAATCAACTCTGACTGTTTCAGAAACACGGACGATCGAGACTAAAATCGAGGTAAAACTTTTGGGACAAAAGCTTGTCTTAAAGTCTGCCGATCTGAACGCCGAGCGGTTTCAAGAAATCATCCATTTGGCTGGAAAAAAACTGGATCTGGCTCAAGCCCGAGCAAAAAATGCACCTCCGCATCAGGTGGCTCTTCTTGCTCTCTTGGATTTAGCTGAGGAATACGTTGCTGCGAAAAAGAGGACTCAGGATTATCAAACTGAGATGCATGAAAAATCAGATGAGCTCAGGCGTTTGATTGAGGCAGAGTTTAAGTGAGTCGGATTTTATCTCAAAAAGATTTAAGAGTTCAGATTTCAAAAAAGCGAAAGGAATTATCCGCCGAGCTTTTTTCTGAAAAATGCCAAAAGGCGAGCCGTTCGTTTCTAGATCACTTCAACTGGCAAGCGAAAACGAAGGTTTTGCGGGTCGGGTTTTATCGGGCTCTTCCGTCTGAATTTAATCTTCTAGAAATTGAAATGGAATTTAGAAAAAGGAGGCACACCGTTTGTTTTCCAAGGGTGGTTGCCGATCACGGGTTGGATTTTTTTGAAATTCCAACGCCCGATTCTCCGCGATTCTGGAAGCTGGGTTCCTATGGAGTTCAAGAGCCGGATCCAGCATTGACGCGAGTGTCGCCTGAGGCCCTCGACCTAATTTTTGTACCGGGGGTCGCTTTTGGCAAAGCTGGGCAAAGAATCGGCCGTGGGGGAGGGTATTACGATCGCTTTTTACCCCAGGCTTCTCACGCCGTTCGAATCTCCCTTTGCTTTGACCTTCAACTCACGGACGAGTCCTTTGAGACCAATAGCTGGGACTGCCCCGTGCACTGGATCTTCACTGAATTTCAGACCATTCAAGTCGCTCCCAAAATTACCGCTCAATGGGGGCTCAAATGAAGCCTTCCTTACCAGGGTACTTTCTCACTCAGGACGAAGAGGCTCGCCGTTTATTGGCGATTGCCGTGAGTCGGCAGGCATCCCGTTTTGTTGCTGAATCAACGGTCGCGCGGATCAAGCTGACAGAAGCGCAGATCAAAGATGGGATCAAAGGCAAGATTGTTGGAAAAGACGGTCGAAACTCGCGTTACTTCGAAGAACAAGCGGGCGTAGATCTAGTTCTAAATGAATTTGCCGATTCCGTCTTAATTTCCTGTTTTGATTCCTTCCGGAGAGAAGTGGCGCGAGTTGCGTTAGAGCAGCTGATCCAAGACGGTCGTATCCAAGTTGCGAAAATTGACGAGTCTCTAATCCAGGCTAGAAATTTGGTGGACCGGCAAGTGAGAGAGGCCGGCAGTACGGCGGCGGCTCAGCTTGGAATTCAAGGGCTTCACCCGGCCATCATCCGAGTCCTGGGAACACTGAAATTGAGACAAAGCTTTGGGCAAAACCAACTCGGTCATTCAATAGAGACAGCATGGTTAGCTGGAAATTTAGCGGCCGAGTTAGGATTCGACGTTCCTTTGGCCCGTCGTGCCGGGTTGCTTCATGACTTAGGAAAAGCGTTAGACCAGACTCATGATTCAGGACATGCGTTGGCAGGGGGAGAGTTTGCGAAAAAATATGGGGAAACAGCTGAGGTTGTGCAAGCCATTTCTGCTCATCATGAAGAGCTCGGTCCTGTTTCATGGCTCGATCATCTGGTAATTGCTGCGGACGCCCTTTCGGGTGCCCGTCCTGGCGCACGCCATGGATCGACACAGACCGCGCTGGACAGGGCGACAGCGTTTGAAAAAATCGCTCTTTCCTTTCCAGGGGTCTCTTCTAGTTTTGCTGTTCAAGCTGGACGAGAACTGCGGGTCTTCGTCGACGGTGAGAAGATTCCAGATGAGGCCGTTCGTCCCCTGGCTAGGCAGATCGCAGACGAAATTGTTAAACAGGTTCAATTTCCAGGTGAAATAAAAGTAACAGTATTGAGAGAGATTCGGGTTGTAGAGGTAGCTTCAAGATGAAGATTTTATTTTTTGGTGACACTTTCGGAAAGCCTGGGCGTGACGCGGTTAAGAAAGCTATGGCAAAGCTTCGCGCTCAAACTCAAATCGACTTTGTTATTGTGAATGGTGAAAACTTTGCTCACGGTAACGGAATCCTTCCTGAAATGGCGGACGAGTTTTTTGATGAGGGGGTGGATGTCATCACTCTTGGCAACCATGCTTGGGATCAACGTCAGATTATTCCCTACATGGCTACGACCACCCGTCTTCTTAGACCAGCGAATCTTCCGGACTGGGATGCATACAAAGCTCCGGGAAGAGGAGTAACCGTGGTTGAGTCTCGAGCTCGATCGGGTATGAAATTGGGTGTCATTCAGGTCATGGGTAGAACCTTCATGGATGCCTTAGATTGTCCCTTTAAGGTTGCCGCTAACGAAGTGGATCGTTTGGAAGGCTTAGGAATTTCTTCCATCTTGATTGATTTTCATGGGGAAGCCTCCTCTGAAAAACAAGCTTTTGCTTTTTTCATGGATGGGAAGGTGAGTGCTGTCTTGGGAACTCACTCGCACGTTCAGACTGCCGATGAACGCATTCTTGCTGGAGGCACGGCCGCCATTACTGACGTGGGAATGTGCGGTTGTTTTGATTCAGTAATCGGCGTGAAAAAAGAGGTAGTGATTCAGAAATTTCTCACCAAGCGCCCCGTTCGGTTTGAGCCTGCAGACGGCCCAGGTGGATATGGTGCTGTTTTGATCGATGTAGATGAAAACTCGGGTAAAGCCTTGTCCATTAAGCGGTTGCGAGAGACAGTGATCTAGTCCGAAATCAGCCTTTTCTGCCGAGCAAAAAATGCCGATTTTCAAGACACTCCGTTCTGAGGAATAATCAATGGAATGAACGGTCGGTCCAGGGAAGATCTCTATTTAGACTTTATCGAGTTCGTCGAGCAAGACAGCCAGCGCGAGCGGCATCAGATGAATCG
The DNA here is from genome assembly GCA_016185105.1 of Bdellovibrio sp. Taxonomy (GTDB): domain Bacteria; phylum Bdellovibrionota; class UBA1018; order UBA1018; family UBA1018; genus JACPOE01. The sequence goes on along the minus strand of JACPOE010000045.1, from coordinate 1,537 downwards.
ACGAATGGCTGGGGTCTTTTTCTGGTGTTTTCTTCTTCCTGCTGTGTTTTCTGCCTCGATTCTTTCATTAGCAAAAATGAAAATCATTCCAATCTATGTTCGGAATCAGCTCGATTGGTCGGTCCTTCTTTTTCCAGTCCTCTACTCGCTGTACGTGCTTTGGAACGAAGTGGTTCCTCATTTTCCAAAGGTACGCAAAGGCGGGCTTGTTCGGACTCTGGCGTATGCGACCAAAGAGGGAAAGTGGCGAGAACGGGTTTCCATTGAAATGGCCAAATCTATCAATGGAAGTGAAGAAGAATGGCGTTGGATTATCTTAAGTTTCAAAATGGATTTAGAGGCATTGGAATATCGAAATCGGTACCTTACAGCCCTGGCTGGGGCCGTCTTCTTTTTGCTCATGCAAGGGATTGATTCTTTGATGGATTCCGGATCATCCCAAGTTTTGGTGGAAATGCAGGGGCATATCGCACGCCGTTCAGAGAGTTCCTTTAGCGATATTACTCAATTCGTCGGATTGGGGCTCTTCTTGGCGCTCTTGTACCTCTCTGGAAACCAAACCTATCATTCACTTTTGAGATACTTGAACTGCGCCCAGCTGAATCTCGTTCAGGTAGATCGCAGACGTGCGCACTAAGACTTGTTAGTTTTTTCTCCGCAACATCCCCCGGCTTCACTCTTGCCTTCAGTAGCGCTCTTTTTTGAGCAAGCACCTTTACCACACTTGCCCCCCTCGCAGCCTCCACAGCCTCCCACTTTCTCAAAAGCCCACTGGCGTGGAATCTGATTGATCGCTTGGAGTGCGGAGTTCAGTCCTGAAAATGCCTCGTATCCTAAATATTCGCCGGTGGAGTGCTGAACCACAAAGGCTACAAAAAGGTCGGTCTTTTCAGGGTGTTGAGTAACCCCTGCCATCAGTTCATCGTCGATCAAAAACCCTTGAGAATAATTTTCTGGAGTGAGCATTGAAAACAAGATAATCGAACTTGCTAAATGACTCAAGTTCCCGTAAACAATGAGGCTCTGGGGCTGTAGCTCAATTGGTAGAGCACCTGCTTTGCAAGCAGGGGGTCGTCGGTTCGACTCCGATCAGCTCCACCAAATTTTCTTTATGACCCGCGACTTCTTAATTGAAATCGCGGGTTTTGTTTTTTCTGGGTTTAAAAGGTGCTCGTCATGGGCAGGACAGCAGGACCAACCAGGGCATGATGAGGCCAGTTTTTAAGTAGGGAGTACCTACCGTTCGCAATTTGGATTTGCTCTTACATACTCTTAATTAATTAATAAATTGCAAGAAAATGAGCCCTAGTGTACGAAAGTCGGCATCTTAAGATATTTAATAAATAATAATTAGGTGTTAAAAATCAAATGAGAATTCTGCTAACTGCTTTTAGAAAACTCTCTCTTCTTGTTGGGGTCTGTATTTTCGCTGGGTTCTCTGTCGATTCTGTTATGGCAGCTTCCCAGCTAGATAGTTTCATTCGTCGTTTTCAGACGGTATCTGGGATTCACAGTCAAAGCCCTTCCTCTGATCTTC
>JACPOE010000044.1:19730-53053 GCA_016185105.1 Bdellovibrio sp. | reverse complement strand
AAACGATCTTTGTCCGTTCAGGCCACACAGGTAGAAATGAGTCCCGATGGGGATCGTATTTTTTATGCCAGTGCCTCTGAGAGTCAGGTCCTAGGAGGATTGGGTTTTCGGCAGCAGGAAAAAATAGCAGAATGGGCTAGAAATGAGCCTCATAGGGCTGTTTACTACCATCCGTTTGTTACTGGAAGAAATTCGGTATTTTTTGGAGTCGAAGGTTCCCAGTCGCGGACTGAAAAAACGACGGGCAATCCCAAAGTTCGTAAGAATCAGCTCCTGCGGATGGGGTTCGATGGAAAGTCTTTGGACACCATTGATTTGCCCTCTGATGAGGAAGCCTATTTCTACGCCCATCGTGTTTTGGAAGGGACAAAGCTCAGAGTCATCGTGGCAATTGATGATGGACGAGTCGTTGAGCTGGCAGACTAGTGTTATCAGTTACTGGACGGGATTAACGATACTCGAATAAACTTTACGCCTACTGTCGAGCAGGTAATTGATCCCGAAGTTGCCTGTTGAGACCGAATTGAAACATGCAGATAGGTCCCAGCTGGTGTTCCGGTTTCAGTCACCGCCATCTGTAGAGGAACTTTTGATGCGACAAAAGACACTCCCTGAAAGGTTGTCGTTGTGTTTATTGAGTTTGTCGGGGTCCAAGCCGCCGCGACTGGATCGTAAATTCGAATTTCAGCACCGGGAGTGGTTAACGAGGCTGGAGCGGTACACACTGTTGCCAGTTGAGGGCTCAATCCTCCAACAATCATCGCCTCTACGAGCACCGTTGAAAATGCCGACAGGTTCACCGAGGCTGTGTTGAAAACAAGATCTAGCCTTTCAAAATAGCTCGACGCTGGAGTGGTCACGAAAACGGGTGTTGTATTAAACGGATTGGAAAGAGTGGTGACCTCTGCATTGGAAATGGCAACCAATCCAGAAGGGGGTAAATTGTTAGAAAAAGTCTCAGAAAAAGTCCCATTAATGACCTCACCCCTGAATCCGGCAACCAACGGCAGAATAGTCCCAGGAGTTGTGACGGCTGGACAGTGAAAAGGGAAGCCATTAGTAGACGTAGTCCCGGAAGCGAAAGTATTTTGAACATTAACAATAGAATCTTGAAAAATATCAGCGGTAGTTTTTCCTAATTCCGTCAGAATTACGGGCAGGGGGCCTGTGCCGTAAGTAGATTTCAACGCGCCGAGGTAATCCCTAAGGCTACCTGTGGCAGGACAACCATTTCCTGTAGCAATGCCAATCGCTTGAACAGTGCGGGTTGGGCCGCTCGGAATAACAAGGGTAGCTGTGGTCTGCGAAGGGGGAAGAAGAACTGAGCTAATCCCAAGATAAGAACACCCCGCAGGGGGAATATTGTTTGACCCGGCACCTAGAAGGTCACCGTTAATTCCTGGTCCAAAGATATTGAAAGCATAGCAGTCAAACCCTGTCAGACTAGTCGGGGGGGAAACAGGCCCCGTTGGAAACCCGGGCAGGTCAGCTAGTGTCCCCAGTCGAAGAGATTCTTCCTGAGGGGCAAACGGCATGTGAAGGGTTAGTCCTACCGGACGAGAGGTATTTGGGACCAAGCTACAGCCCGAAAGTACCAGAGCAAATGCAGACAGAAGAGAAAGTGTTCTCATGGTTTAAAATTTACCTTCACGTTGACGGGTATTCCCAGAGGAGGTCGCGCAGCGGTCGGATTAGTGGTGGGAGGCAGAAACCCAATTCCAGTTCCCGGAGCACCCATGTTTCCAAAAGCAGGAGGCGGCGGAGGCGGGGGTGGGGCAAAAGACCGGGCCATGGCAACCAAGGTGCTGCCTGGGGGTGCTCCTGCGACAGTGGGACCTTGGTTGTTTTTTTCCACAACAACAGCTTTTTGAAAGGTGGTATCGGCCACGTGCGCTTCATGTGCAACAGCTTGAACTTCCGCGGCTTGCAAACGGGTGACCTGTGGCGCTGCGGGCTGGGCACTTGCTAGGACGCGGCCATCGGTGCCAAGGTGATTTGAAACGGTCAGTTGACGCCCCTCTCCTAGTTGAATAGGGGGGCCGGGTGGGCCAACACGAGGCGCATAGTCGACCGTTCCGTGGATGACCGTAACTTGGGTGGTCAGCTGACCGGCATTGGGCATGGCACTCACAATAAACTCAGTTCCTCTGACGCCCATAATGGCCGCGCCAGTCCGAATGATAAACCGGCCAGGGGTCTTTACAGGTTTTGTAATCGAGTTTCGAAGTTTGCCCTGACTCAGGGTCATCGTAACAGTGCGGTCTTCTCCATTTTTTAGATTGTACTCGTCGAGCTTGAAGGTAGATCCTGCTCCCAAATCGATAATACTCCGATCCGTAAGCATGATTTTAATAGAACCGTCAGCTCCAGTTTTAATCTGCTCACCAGCATGAAGTTTGTCACCGGGATGAAGGTCTTGGGTGCTAGCCGGAAGTGCCGCGTTTGCCGGAATCTGAACTTTTACTTCGCCATTGAGACTGATTACTGTGCATAAAGAATATTGAAAAAAGAATCATTGATTCAAAATCTAGCTTGGTTAAGATCTCTGGACAAGTGGGCAAGAATAAAATTATTTATTTTTTGTTGTTAGGTATTTTTGGAATATCAGGCGCTGCTCGAGCAGAAATTTCCTCAGCCCTCGAGCCGGTGTATGCAGATGCTGTTTTGGCCTACAATGGCCGAGACTATAATCGAGCGTTACAGATTTTAAATGATCTAATGAAACAAAATCCAGACACTCCAGAGTTCATGGAGTTGACCGCTTTGGTTCTGAAGAATAACCAGGATGAGGGCGGATCAGCAGATCTCTATCAGAAATTGATTCGTCTCAGGGAAAGCGAAGGAAAGACTCCGAAAGATGTGGCTCCCTATTATTTCGAGTTGGCGTTGATTCGTCTCCATGAGGGGAATGACGAGGAAGCTAAGGGGCTTTTGGAGAAAACCTTTCAGGCGGGCGTGAATCTGGCACCCTGTAAGTATTTTCTAGGCCAGCTCGCTTTGAAAGATAACCAGCTTAGAGAAGCTGAAAAGCATTTTAATTTTGTTCTAGAGTCGGGATTCGAAGACTTACGCGGAGCCTCTCAGCTTTACTTAGGTCAGATTTACCTTCGACAAGGGGCTACTTCCGCTGCGATCCAAAGCTTTCGGGATGCTTTAGACGAGAGTCGAAAACCTAGGTACGCACAGGACAGCTCTCCGCAGCGAAGAAAAGTGACCGCCGAAGTCTATCGGAGTGCGGAAGCCGCGCTGAGGCCTTTTCATAAGAGTGGGTACTTTGGCTCGGCGGGATTATCAACCGCTTACGATAGTAACGTGCTTGCTTTAGGCTCGGGAGTTTCTGGTGTTACCAGTTCTTCCACCCCTACCGGAGCGGCGACGTTGAAGGAGAATTTTGCTGGGAGCATCGGATATTTCTCTTCTCCCCTTAAGGAGGTTCAGTTTTTGCCGATCTACCGAACGTCTTTAAATATCAATTTCAATTCAGCGACTCTAAACGGCGAGTATTTCACACATGATCTCACCCTATATGTGACTAAAGGGGCTTTGGCTCGCACGGGTTACGGCATAAAAGGCGGGTTAAGTTATACTCTGCAGGATCAGCCAGATAGCAGCAATAATCGAATCTTTACAACTTACAGCGCTCTGCTGACGATTGGTCCTTATATTAAGTATGAAATGCGTCCAAAACTAGTGCTTAATGTGGAAGCCAACTTTGTTCCTGAACGGTTTTTCACTGACCTGCTTTTAGATCCATCCTCAACAAATCAACGTTCTGGGGTGGACTACAACACGAAAATTTCCCTACGCAACGATGAAGGCCGAAGATTCTGGAATCCAGGCATATCTCTGCTTTTCGACTACAATAATACCACTGGGACCGAATTCAACTCGATGACGCTAGCTCTGGAAGCAAATAATAGCCTTTATTTTAGCGAAAAATTCCGAGGCTATTTTACTGCCTCGGTCGGCTACGCTCGTTACGATCGCCGCCCAAATCCTCAGCGGTTCGATACTCTCTTCAGTTTTGGATTTTACCCAACCTATAAATTAGGTACAGGTCCGCTAAGTATCTATGGGGAATTTCAATACACCCTGGATAACGTAGCGTGCGGGGATTCTCAAGTCGTCAGTACTTACCAATACAATCGCTACGTCGCTTCAGCGGGGGTATCTTTTTCTTTTTAGGCTTTGTGATTTTTTACAATTTCTTTGTGTTTGCGAATCTGTTTTTCAATCTTATCTAGAGCTAAATCGACCGAAGCTTTGAAGTCTTCCGTGTCTCCATCGCCGAAATAGTCCATTGAATTTCCAACAGCGTGGCAGTGTGCAACACGGGATTGATTTTCCATCGACAGGGTCCAGGTCACAGATACCTTGCCTTGAAAATATTTCTTCAGACTCTCGGATTTTTCGCGGATAAATTCTTTCATGGCGTCGCTAGAATTCATGTTTTTAAAGCTGATGTTCAAGTTCATAAATGTCTCCCTTATTTACTTCGCCTCATGACTGTTTTCAGAGGCGATTGTTAGATGATTTTTTTCCGTTTTCCGGATGAAAGGATTCCTAGCATATCTCGATACTTCGCTACTGTGCGTCGGGCAATTTCAATATTGTCGTTCCTAAGGAGTTCGACAATTCTCTGGTCCGACAATGGCGCTTTTTGATCTTCCTTTTGAATCATTTGCCGGATTTTTTCCTTCACAGCCTCACTAGCAAGGGAATCGCTTCCGTCAGCAGCATTAATGCTCGAGTTAAAGAAGTATTTCAATTCGAAAATTCCGACTGGCGTATGGACAAATTTGTTCGTGGTTACCCGTGAAATGGTCGACTCATGCATTCCGATATCATTGGCAACATCCTTTAGAATGAGCGGCTTAAGATGCTGAATTCCTTTTTCAAAAAAGTCACGTTGCCGACGAACAATGGCTTCAGTCACTTTGTAAATTGTTTTTTGGCGGTTATGAATAGATCGGATGAGCCATATCGCCGATCGTAGCTTGTCCTGTACGTATTCTTTAGTGACTTTGTTTTGCTCTTTCTGTGCTGAGGCTAAAATATTCCTGTAGTAAGGAGAAATTCTGAGCTTCGGCATGCCGTCTTCATTCAAGACAATCATGAATTCGTCGGCGACCTTGTAGACGTATATATCGGGGGAATATATTGGGTGTCGGCGGAGACAAAAGAGCGACCCGGTTTCGGCTCCAAGTCCATAATTAAGCGAGTCGCTTCAATCACCTTTTCTAGAGGCGTGTCCAATGTCTTTGCGATTGCGTTATAATTTTTCTTTTCAAGGTCCCCGAGGTGGGAGTCGATGATCTGTTCGACCAAAGGGTGCCGGGGCTCCATGAACTTCGATTGAACCGAAAGGCACTCTTGAAGGTTCCGAGAGCCGACTCCAATGGGGTCGAAATTTTGAATAATCTTAAGGACCTCTTCGGCGTCCTCAATCTCAAGGCCGGTTTCTCTGGCGAGGTCCTCTAGCGTAGCATTTAAATAGCCATCGTCTGAAAGGTTGCCAATGATCAGCTCGCCGAGCTTTCGCTCATTAGGTTCGAGTGCGACCATCGAAAGTTGCCACATCAGGTGTTCTTCTAAGCTGGTTGTCTTTGTTAGAACATTTTCGAATCCAGGAAGTTCTTCATTAATTTCCCGCATCGAAGGTGCTGAGCTGGACGTCGAATTGAATTCTTCAACGTAGGACTCCCAGTTGAAGTCGTCCTTAGGAGCAGCCAATTGCTCTTCCTGCGAGGTTGGTTTGATAAAGGATTCTTCATCTCGCTGTTGTTCGGCCTCAGGATTATTTTCGGTGCTGATTTCAGAAGAGGCTGTTTCAGTTTCCGCTTCTGATGACTCCGAGACCTCCTCCAGGATTGGATTTTCCATCATCTCCTGAGTGACGACTTCCTGGAGCTCCATTCTATTGAGCTGCAGGAGCTTAATCGCTTGCTGCAGCTGAGGTGTCATGACTAGCTGCTGGCTTAATCTCAGACTCTGTTTAATCTCTAATGCCATGGAATTTTTTACCTTCTAGGTCTAACCTTCCGCCGAGACGATCAGAACTGAAAATTTTCTCCTAAATAGGTTTCGCGCGCCGTACGGCTAGCTGCGATTTGGGCCGGAGTCCCCTTCTCTAGAATTTTACCATCACTCAATAAATAACCCAAATCACAAATCTCCAATGTTTCCCGCACGTTATGATCTGTAATCAAGATTCCAATTCCCCTTTTCTTTAGCAGTTGGATCATTCGCTGAATATCCCCTACCGCGATGGGATCAATACCTGCAAATGGTTCATCTAGCAAAAGGAATACGGGGTTGAGCGCCAAAGCACGAGCGACCTCTACCCGGCGGCGCTCTCCACCTGAAAGGGTGTAGGCTTTTTGTCGGGCAATAGGGTTGATGCTAAATTCATCTAAAAGGCGGTGCAATCGGTCTTGTCTTTCACTTTGAGTGAGAGGAAGCGTTTCAAGGACACTTAAAATATTTTCTTCAGCCGTCATTCTCCGGAAAACGGAGGCCTCTTGGGGAAGGTAGGCGATTCCAGTTCGAGCTCGTTTGTGCATTGGCCAGTGGGTGATGTTTTGTCCGTCTAGGAATACATGGCCTTTGTCGGGAGCGATCAGTCCGACCACCATGTAGAAGGAGGTTGTTTTTCCGGCTCCATTCGGGCCTAACAGGCCGACGATTTGGCCTCCCTTGACCTCGAATGAAACTTCCTTAACAACCGATCGACCCTTATAGCTTTTAACAAGGTTTTCGGCTCTCAGGATATGCCCTTCTTTGTTTTGAGAAGCGGGCGTAGAATTTGAAGACTCGGATTCAGGGTGAGTTTGGTTTGTCATGATTTTCTGGGGGTTCAGTTATTTTTTTTGTTTCTGTTTCGTTTTCTGCAAAATTTTCAGTATTTTTAGGCTGGTTTTTCACAACCCCTTTTTTCTTTTTCTTTCCGTCAGGGGATGCTCCGGAATCAGTGTCGTCGCTACTTCCTTGACTAAAAGCATTGCTGTGTTTGACCTCAATAACGTCGGTTTCTCGATGTAAAACGATAACCTCGCCAGTTACAGTGTCTTGATCTTGGTAGACCTGAGGGAAGACCGTTAAAGTAACTAGGTTCTTGATGTTATCAAAGTCTGCACGGCCACCCGTTCCATACCTAAGTTCATCGTCGTTTCCTGTTTCTTTAATCAGGACATCCTCAAAAGCGGTCATATAATCTAAAGCCTCGGAATCTGCACCGTATCTGAGGTCTGCCCTCCGTGAGCGTGAGAATAGGTCTGGCTGAGTAATATGAACGTATCTTTGGGCATCAGGACGATTTGGATACATTGAGAAATGGGCCAGATTTCTGTCCCTATAAATGAGGCAGTGGTCCGATTCGATCAACGTCCACTCATCCTTACCGGTTTTCTGAGAAGTATTCTTCTGTGGACTTTCTTTTGAAAGGGCAATCGGGGACGCTGATGGAGTCGGTTGAGGGTTGTCTCGTGTCATTGTCATATGGACGGCTTCAGGGAGAATAATTTCAGCTTGAGCCATTTTATAGTCCATCCCCAAACTAACGAATCGCATTCTTTGGTCGTTGCTTTGTTTCCCCTCTCCTTTAACAATGTATTCCTTTGGGATAATAATTCGTTTTTCATTGGGCAAATACCTTAGGTACTCGCTTCTGAGTTCGAATCCATCCGGAAAAACTGTGTGAACATTTCCAAATATTTCTAAATCTTTTTGATTTAAAATGTATTTCGCCTCTTTGCCAGTGACGATCGTTGCGGAATCGTCCGGATCATAAAGGTGAGCGGTCACCTCAAGAGCGTGAACCAGCTTTTCAGGGTTATACATGTAGGCCTTATCGGCGACAATTTTCCATTGTTTTTCACCACTTTGAACCGACACATAGTTGAATTTGTCGACGGCGTATTCGGCTATCCTATTTGCCGGAATACCGGGTGCTAAGGAGGCCTCCGTGGGACGCACAAACACATCCGGGTTGGCCGGAGCTAACGATACACGAACCTCCTCCAAGGGAGAAGGAGAGAGCAAGATAATCTCCGTAATTACAAACAGGCCGATTACCAGGAGGAGGAATGGCCGAGTTTTCTTCGCCTTAAGCAGAGACATGATTTTTTAAAGCTATCAGAAAATGGCGAAGAAGTCCCGTTTGGCCCATCAGTGCGGGTCTTGTGGGTAGAGGTCTCGCTAATAAATCAGTTTTGGGTTAAGTTGGTGCACTTATGGATGTTAAACAGTTTGAGGCTCGTAAGCGCGATCATATTCAATACGCTCTCGACTCAGCACATCAGGCGTCGGGAGGGTCAGGGCTGGATCAGATTCGGCTTATTCATGATGCTTTGCCCGAACTCGATTTTTCGGAAATCACCTTAAAAACGCCGTGCTTGAAATGGAATTTGGAAACGCCCTTTTTTGTAGCGGGCATGACAGCAGGGCATCCTGACGCTTTTGAAATTAACTCTCGGTTGGCCAAACTTTGTGAGAAACGGGGCTGGGCAATGGGAGTCGGCTCGCAGCGAAGGGAGTTAGAGACTGGCCAGATTTTGGATCCGTGGAAGGAGCTTCGAGCCTCTCATCCTAAGCTGGTTCTTTTTGCCAATGTCGGACTTTCTCAGTTGATTGAAACTAGCGCTGATCGTGTAGCTAAGTTGATCGAGGGGATAGGGGCCCAAGCGTTAGTAGTTCATGTAAATGCACTTCAGGAAACCTTGCAGCCAGAAGGAACGCCCCGCTTTCGGGGAGGATTGAAGGCCTTACAAAGTCTTTGCGGGCAAGCCCCTTTTCCCATCGTTTTAAAGGAGACTGGGTGTGGGTTTTCAACATCGACCTGCGTCAAGTTGGTGGACTTGGGGTTGGCGGCAATTGACGTCAGCGGTCTGGGCGGAACGCATTGGGGAAGAATCGAAGGGGCTCGAGCCGAAGAACGGTCGGTTCACCGAAGAGCATCTCAGACTTTTGCAAACTGGGGCGAGCCGACGGTCGAGAGTGTTTTAGCTGCTTCGAAAACCCTATCTGAAAAAATGGAAGTCTGGGCATCCGGAGGAGTTCGTACGGGACTGGACGCTGCAAAGCTGATTGCTCTCGGCGCTCAAAGAATTGGTTACGCTAAACCAGCTCTTGAGGCCGCTCTTCAGGGGGAACAAGCATTAGATTTTTGGATGAGTACGCAGGAATTTGAACTCAAGACCGCACTTTTTTGCACCGGAAGTGTTGGGTGCGACCAGTTGCGCACAAAAAAGGAATACAAATGGAAACGCACCGAAAGTTAATGGAGGGATTTCATCGGTTGTCTCAGGCTGAGCGCCTTGAACGAGTGAAGTCCATTTGCGGTCTGGATCAAAAGGATGCGGATATTCTGTCTGGAAAGATCCCACTTTCTCCGGAAGTTTCGGAACATTTGATCGAAAATGTGGTCGGATATTTTCCGCTGCCTTTGGGGGTTGCAACTAACTTTAATATTGATGGAAAAGACCTTTTGATTCCGATGGCCGTGGAGGAGACTTCGATCATTGCGGCTGCCAGTGCGACTGCAAAATGGATTCGTAAAGAAGGCAGTATTCATACCTACGCTAAGGGCAGTCTGATCATCGGACAGGTCCAAATTCCCCACTTAAAAAACATTGCAGCTGCCCGGCGTCATTTGCATGAAAAACGGGATTTGCTCATGGGGTTAGCGAACGCTTGCATTCCCGGTCTAGTGAACCGAGGTGGAGGCGTGAGAGACATCGCTTTTCGCGAGGTGGCTCGACCGACAGGCGACGGCTCCATGTTGGTGATTCATATTTTGTGTGATCCCTGTGATGCGATGGGGGCAAATCTCATTAATCAGGTGTGCGAAGCTCTGAAGCCTAGAGTGGAAGAGTTGACTGGCGAGCGAGTCGGTTTGTGTATTTTGTCAAACCTCGTTGACACTAAGCTGGTGGCCGCTGAGGTCGTGATTCGAAATGTTGATCCGGTTATTGGAAAAGGAATCGAAGAGGCGGCCCTTTTTGCAAAAGCAGATCCTTACCGTGCAACAACTCATAACAAAGGGGTGTTGAACGGGATCGATCCGATCTTGATTGCTACAGGAAACGACTGGCGTGCTGTGGAGTCTGGGATTCATGCCTATGCGGCTCGAAGTGGAAAGTATCAGCCAGTGACAGACTGGAGATTAGACGGAACTGATCTGGTGGGAAGGATCGAAGTTCCTCTTGCTGTTGGTACTTGCGGTGGAGTCACTCGGATTCACCCTACAGCACAGGTTTCTCTGAAAATGCTTCGGGTAGGTCGAGCGGAAGACCTAGCTCGGATTTGCGCAGCCGTAGGACTGGTTCAAAACTTGGGAGCTCTGAAAGCGTTGGCGACAGTAGGAATTGTCAGGGGGCATATGCAGCTCCACGCGGCAAATCTTGCAATTGCTGCGGGCGCCGATATTCACGAAATCGCGCAGGTGAGGGATCGTTTGGCACAAATACTGGAAGTTGAAAAAACCATCAATCTCAGCCGAGCTAAAGAAATTCTCGAGGCAATCCGTGTCCGAACTCAAAGCAACGCCGTGTGAAAATTCTTCCTACAGCATAGCGGGGAAGGTTTTTCTTTTAGGAGAGTATGCGGTGTTAGCTGGCCTACCCGCTGTGGTGGCGGCAGTTGGTCCGAGGTTTCAAGTTTCTTTGGAACTGGGTTCTTCGCTTTCGCCGCTGGCTCCGAAGGGCTCTCCTTTAGATCGTCTTTTTCAATGGGAGACAGGGGCTCAGAAAAAGAAGGCGATTCCACTGCGTTTTTTTGATCCTCATGATGGGGCGGGGGGCTTTGGGGCTTCTACCGCCGAGTTTGCGCTGGCGTACCAAGCTTACCAGCAGAAAGATCCGGGGTGGAAGAACCTTTGGATGCTTTATCGTGAGCTCATGTCAAAAGATTTGTCTGAGAATCAAACACCTCCGAGTGGAGCGGATCTTGTAGCTCAATGGCAGGGGGGGATTGTGTTTTTTGATCCTCAGGGGCCCCATTGTATGGATCTTTGGCCTCTCATGGACTGGTCTGGTGTTTTAATTTTTTCAGCAACTGGCATTCCAGGTCGGAAACTTGCTACACACCTTCACTTAAAAAATATTTCGCTGAAGGATATTGAGAGCGCTGTTGAGCCGGCGTTAGCTGCTGGTGTAGCCGCAATTCGCGAAGGCTCCCCAGAACGTCTTGGCAAGGCGATGGTAGCGTACGCAGATGTTTTGTCTGAACTGGGATTTGAATCAGAACAGGCAAATGCGGACCGCAAAGAATTGTTGAAGCAACCCGGAGTTTTGGGAGTCAAAGGCTGCGGCGCTATGCTTACAGACGCTGTCGTTGTTGTTGTTGGACCGAACCCTGAAAACCGTGAAAGGGTGATCGAGCTTGCGCGTTCACGCGGCTTAAGGCTGATTGCGGACGGACTAGGCTGTGAGATGGGAATTACATGTCAAAAATAATTCGGGTAAAAGCTCCCTCAAATATTGCCTTAGTTAAATACATGGGGAAGAAAGATTTCTCAAAAAATCTGCCGGCGAATTCATCTTTGTCGATGACCCTCTCCAATCTTTCAACTTTAGTCGAGTTAAGGTCGGGTGTAGGCAAGGGTGATCAAATTTTTCTCGACGCTCAATTGCCTGAGGGCCTTCCCCCTTCACAGTCGCGTTGGGAAGTTCCGAAGCTCGACTCGAAAAACTTTCTCCGAATTGAGAATCATTTCAAACGTGTGGTCGAGTCTGCGCCGCCTATTTTAGATTTGCTTCATCTACCCATGCAGGTGCCGACGGGCCTAGTCCTTCGGACTGCTAACTGCTTTCCAGCTTCCTCTGGAATTGCTTCTAGCGCATCGAGCTTCGCAGCATTGACACTTGCGTTTCTAGCCTGCTTGGCCAAGGATACTCAGAAGTTTATCGATTTATATAATGAGTATTCACTAACCGACCACCCATTGAATCAACAGGTGGCGGCACTGGCTCGGTCAGGCTCTGGAAGCGCTTGTCGATCCCTGCAAGGTCCTTGGGTGGAATGGAGTGAAAGTGGAGTTCAATCCTGGAAGTCCTCGAGACTTCCCGAGATGGCCCATTTTGTTCTTTTAGTGCGGACACAACCAAAAACGGTGGGTTCTTCAGAGGCGCATAAACGCGTCCTTTCTTCGCCTCTTTGGGTTGGGCGAGCCGAAAGGGCGAATACTAGAGTGGACAGAGTGCGAAATGCGATTCAGCAGGGGGATCTGAAAATTCTAGCCCACGAGGTGTGGAAAGAGGCTTGGGAGATGCACAGCCTATTCCATACCAGCGATCTACCCTTTACCTATTGGCAAGGGGGTACACTCAAAGCGCTGGAGTTTTTTTCAAAATTCTTGGACGGTGAGTTTCCTCCTATCGTGACCTTGGATGCTGGTCCGAATCCTCATCTGATTGTTCCAATGGAGCACCGGGACTTGTGGAAACGGCGGCTTCAGGAGAGTTTTTCAGAAATGGAAGTTCTCGAGGATTCTCATGGCAGGGGAGCAGTTTTTTTAAGTTAGGTTAAACCTGGATCGTCTGGTGGAGAAGCAAATGGATTGGGTGATCTTCAAAACTGAAGTGACCGGAAAGTGGGTACTGGCAGGCGAGCACTCGGTTCTACGAGGAGCCACTGCCGTCGCGCTTCCGCATAAAGAGGCGGTGCTAAGACTTAGTTTTACTCCGAGTGACGGTTCTGGCTTAGGTGTTGAACCCAAGGATGCTCAGGAGTTTATTGGAGAGTTGGTTGGGTCGGTGGCCGAAGCCTGGGAAAACTCGGGCAAAACCTTTCAGAAACCTGTGGGAACGTTGACCATTGAAAGTACGATCCCGATTGGTGCGGGATTAGGCTCATCAGCTGCCCTATGTGTAGCGTTGACTCGGTGGATGGCCGGTCCCCTTAGAATTTCTGAGCCGGAGCAGATTGATTTTGCGACACATCTAGAACATCGGTTTCACGGTCGCAGCAGTGGCATGGACGTAGCGGTCATCGCTAATGGCGAGCCCATTTCTTTTGTCATGGGGCAGGGAAGCAAACTCATGGGGATTCAGAAAACCCCCAAGTTTACATTTCACGATACCGGCCTAAGGAGTCGAACGAGCGAGGCGGTCGTACGGGTCGAAAAGTTTAGGGAAGAATCTCCTGAAATCGCTGTGAAAGTGGATGATGCCATGGCGCGAGCGTCCCGCAAGGCGATGGAGGGACTTGTTTTATACGATGCTGGCAGTACACAAAAAGGGCTTCTCCTAGTTCAGGAAGGGATGAGGGAAGCTAGGGAGTGCTTCTATGCTTGGCAGCTCGTTCCTGGCGAAGCTCGCAGAATTGAAGAGGATTTGCTCAAAAAAGGAGCTCTCGCCGTAAAATTAACCGGTGCGGGTGGGGGCGGCATGATCGTTGCCCTCTGGCCGGACTCCTGAGTGTATTTCGACCTGCTCTAAACTCCTTGCGCCTATCCCCAGGGTTACGTATATATAGGGACTCATTTTTTGGCCGAGAGGAGGTGACATATGGCAGGAATTATTATTCGTGATGGAGATTCTTTTGAAGCTGCTTTGAAGAAATTCAAAAAGCAGTGTGAAAAAGCTGGGATCCTTTCGGAAGTTCGCAAACGTGAAGCTTATGAAAAACCTTCAGTGAAGCGGAAAAAGAAAGCGGCCGCAGCAAGAAAACGTCTTGTTAAAAAAGGTCGCCCAATGAAGGGTTGATTTTGATGTCCCCGGTCTCGGATAGAGCCGGGGACTTCTGTTCAAACGAGGACTCTATGCCCACCATCAAAGAACGTCTTTCAGAAATCATTAAAAATTCGATGAAATCAGGGGATAAAGACACCCTAGGTTTTGCGCGCAATCTTCACGCTGCTGTTCGAAAAGAAGAGATTGATGGACGTACTGATGGAAAAGGTGGGGAGCTAGATGATGCAGGAGTGATTGCCATCATCACCAAGCTAGTCAAGCAACGTAAAGACTCTATTGATCAATTCGCCAAAGGCGGACGAGAAGATCTGGTGAAGAAAGAAACTGCAGAGCTGACCTTCCTTCAAGGGTTCTTACCAGCAGGTCTTTCCGAAGCAGAAGTGCGAAGCTTGGTGGATTGGGCGGTTACCGAGTCGAAGGCGGCCAGCGCCAAAGACATGGGACAAGTGATGAAACTTTTGATGCCCAAGATTCAGGGCCGCGCAGACGCGAAGCTGGTCAATCAGCTGGTGCGCGAAAAATTAGGGTAGAACTGATTCTTCAATGTATCGGAAATCTGCCGAACTGATCCAAAAAATTAAATCAGCGGTAAATATTCTTGACGTAGTTGGTGAACACGTCGTCTTAAGAAAATCAGGCGCGAATGCAGTAGGGTTGTGCCCGTTTCATTCAGAGCGCAGTCCGTCCTTCAGTGTGAGCGAATCTAAACAACTCTATCACTGTTATGGCTGCAAAAAAGGCGGAGACCTGGTGAGTTTCGTTATGGAAATCATGGGGGTTTCCTTTGCTGAAGCTCTTGAAGAGTTAGCGGACCGAGCCAAAATTCCCGCGAGTGAACGGCTCGGGCACCGAGGGGTGCAAGACGGGGAGAAAGAGTCAGAAGCTCGCAAAAAGCAGAATCTTGCATTTAAGCTGAATCGATTTGCTGCCACATACTTTCACAGAAATCTTGAAACCAACGCACAAGCCAAGCGTTATCTGAGAGGCCGGGGAATTCATCAAAACTGGGCTGAACGATTTTATGTGGGTGTGGCTTTAGACTCCTGGGATGCTCTTGCAAAACATCTTGTTTTGGCCAAAGCGCCCCTTCCCATCGGTGTCGA
Organism: Bdellovibrio sp.; assembly: GCA_016185105.1. Classification (GTDB taxonomy): domain Bacteria; phylum Bdellovibrionota; class UBA1018; order UBA1018; family UBA1018; genus JACPOE01. The sequence continues at coordinate 38,259 of JACPOE010000044.1, read as the reverse complement.
GTTGGGGCTGATTCGCCCCTCCAAACGAAACGACCTGAAGGACTTGCCTGGCGCTCCTGGCTATTTTGATCTCTTTCGGAATCGCGCCATTTTTCCAATTCTTAACTTGAGGGGAAAGGTTGCAGGTTTTGGCGGAAGGGCCTTAGGAGATGAAACGCCCAAATATCTGAATTCGCCGGAGTCTATTGTCTTCCATAAGAGTCGCTTGATTTTTGGTCTTTATCAGGCCCAGAAATTCGTTCGGGAGTTGGACCAGGTCATCCTGGTTGAAGGGTATTTTGACGTATTGGCCATGCACTGCGCTGGGTTTCAAAATGTGGTCTCTACTTGCGGTACGGCGCTCACTCCTGATCATCTTAAGATTCTGAGCCGTTTCGCCAGTCAGATTGTGGTTCTGTTTGATGGGGATAGCGCAGGGGTGGCCGCTACTGAGAGAGTCATGGAAACTGCGTTGGAATCTGGGCATGTTTTATTTGGAGCCAAAATTCCTGCAGGTCTGGATCCTGATGAAATTCTGCTAAAGGCCGAGAGTGGGGAACTCTCCCAAGACGGTGTTGAGCAAATGAAGGCGATTCTCGCCGCCGCACGGCCCATCTTGGACGAAAGAATCCAGGAAGAAATCGAAGGTTCAAAAGGAAGCGCCGAGGCAAGAACCCAAGCCGTAAAAAAGGTGATGGGCTGGTTGGCAAAGTTTTCTGACCCAGTCGGTAGGGAGATCCGAATTCAGGCCCTCGAAAAGGGTACCGGAGTCTCACGCGTGTTATTTGGGGGTGGACCAAAGGTCCCGCTGCCAAAAGGCGGCCCCATTCCTGTTCCTAGATCTAAAAAGACCGCTCAAGTGGGCAAGCCACTCGGTGGAGGAGATCTTGCTCTATTATCAGGGCTAGTGTCTGGAGGCGATTTTATTAGCTATTTCATAGGGTTAGGTGAGTGCTTGCCCCGTGACACCAGCTCAACAGCGGGACTAGAACTTCTAGCGGATGCCGAAACTATGCAGAATTGGATTAAGGAAGTTCTAACGGACTCGGAAAAGCTGGAGCAACTCAAAGCGAATCCGTCCGACCTTCTTAGACCAGAAGAGCTCGATCCTGCACTCCGAATGGCCTTGAGTGAATGCCTAGTGGCTGAGCAAGGTATTTCACTGACCGATTTTCAAAGATTACTGATGGGACGAGTGGGGAAAAGGTGGCTTGCTTTTTCGCGTCGAATCAAAGGAGCCATCCGACAAGCAGAGGGAGAGGGGAATCGGGAATTGCAGGACGATCTGCTGAAAGAATACCTTGACGTTCAGCGCAAAATGAAGGAATTTAGCAACTTCTATGACGAAGCATAAGGACGCACCTTTGTCCTCCCCAAAGCCAGAGGGTGGGAATTCTTTAAATAAGAACAAAGAAATCAGAAAGCTTCTGGATATGGGGGTCCAACGCGGATACCTCACTTACGAAGAAGTGAATGAACTGATGCCCCCGGAGATCATTTCTCCTGAGGCGATTGACGAGGTGATGCACCTTTTGGGGGAAAATGAGATTGAAGTCATTGACTCCACAAAGCGGCCCAAAGATTCCGAAGATGATGAGGAGTCTGAAGAGGCTACGCTAGCTCCCTCACCGGTTGTTGCTGAAGATGGGGAAGAAGCACCACCCGCGGCAGACATCGCGCGCGGAGCAGACCCAGTAAAACTTTATTTGAAAAAGATGGGAAGCGTTTCCCTTTTAACCCGAGAAGGGGAAGTGGAAATTGCCAAGCGCATTGAGGAAGGCGAAGTCGAGATTCTCAGAGCTTTGCTAGCTTCCAAGCTTGGAACCCTCGCGATTGTTGATTTGGGGGAACGCCTAGAAACGGGTCGTACCAAGGTCAAGGATGTCATCCGAGGGGTTGATGAAGAAGTCTCCCTTGATGATGAAAAAAGGTATTTGGAAAAAGTCCTTGCTGCCATTTCTAAAGTAAAGGCATTGGTCAGCTATCAGGAAAAAATGCAGGACAAGCCTCCAGTACAAATTGAGCTGAAGGATGTCGCCGCAAAATCCTCTGTTAAGCCTGGTTCAAAGAAGGCAGACAAAGGGTCGGAAAAGTCAAAAGATCAGATTCACCAAGAAATCAAAAAGCGCGAACGGCATGTTGAGTCTGCTTTCCAGGATATTGCTTTCAACCGCAAAACAATCAATCAGCTTTCGGCCAAGATCAAAGGATATTGGGGACGTGGAAGGGAATACCTCGACGATCGTAAGAAAGTTTTTGATTTCCTAGGAATTAAAGACGAAAAGCAGATGCGGGAGATTGTAAAAGAATACCGCAAGGGTTCCGAACACCACCCTAAACTCTGCAGAGAGTACGATGTTACAGACCAAAAACTTGCGCAGCTTCTTCAAAATGAAGACGAAATTTTTAAGAGAATTTTTAAACTAGAAGAAGAAGCAGGGATTCCTATTCTAGAATTGCGTAGAATTCACGACACTTTGACTATTGGTGAGCGCAAAGCGGACCAAGCAAAGAGCGAGCTAGTCGAGGCCAACCTTCGTTTGGTGGTTTCGATCGCTAAAAAGTATACTAATCGCGGTTTGCAGTTCTTGGACCTGATCCAGGAAGGCAATATCGGCTTAATGAAGGCTGTCGACAAGTTTGAGTATCGGCGGGGTTATAAGTTTTCAACCTACGCGACTTGGTGGATTCGTCAGGCGATTACTCGAGCCATCGCAGATCAAGCCAGGACCATTCGAATTCCGGTGCATATGATCGAGACGATCAATAAGCTGATCCGGACATCGAGGCTTTTGGTACAGCAACTCGGGCGCGAACCTACACCTGAAGAGATCGCTGTGAAGATGGAGCTTCCAGTAGACAAAGTTCGCAAAGTTCTGAAAATTGCTAAGGAACCCATTTCTTTGGAAACGCCAATCGGTGAAGAAGAAGATTCTTATTTGGGCGACTTCATCGAGGACAAAAAGATTATCAATCCTGCTGATGCCGTGATGAATATCAATCTTTCTGAGCAGACCCGTAAGGTTTTGGCTACGCTCACGCCCCGAGAAGAAAAAGTGCTGAGAATGCGTTTTGGGATTGGCGAGAAGTCTGACCATACTCTCGAAGAAGTTGGACAGGATTTCTACGTCACCCGTGAGCGAATTCGTCAGATCGAAGCAAAAGCACTGAGAAAGTTGCGTCACCCTTCTCGCGCTAAGCTGTTAAAGCCTTTTACCGACTATTAGCTCTCATTCCGAAAAAAGAACTCCGTCAATCGTCAAGCAATTGTCGCTTGTGGCCTCTGCGTACGTGCGTCTTTCAAAGGGGCTTGAGATTATTCAATATTGATAACATAATAATATTCTACTCGTGGTTTTTTGTGTCTATCGACTTGGGGAAATCGTTTTTTCATTAAAACAAAAAGGGGTTCTTTCAAAAATGAAGATAAAAAAGACTAGTTTAGTACTAGTAGTGTTCGGGGCCGTTTTAGCGGCTGCGCCGGCGTACGCGGTAGGGGTTAGCTTGGTCGGAGAAGGCGTATATTCAATGGCCACAGGCACGCCAACACCCACTGCAACCTTTGGCTATCCGGGGGGCGGGTTGATTTTTAATTTCCGATTGGGCAGCAAGGTTGATTTTGAATTGGGAGGTGCTTATTCGACTCGATTTTTGGCTGTCGACACTACCAATACACAGACCATGATCATGGGATTGGGCGGTTTTCGTCTGAAGTTTTCTCGCTCTCTTTTTCTTAATTTTGGCGGTTATTACAATTACATGCTCAATGATCCATTAGCTTCAACCGGAAGTGACTACGGCCTTGACGCAGGTTTGGGGATTATCATTCCGATCGGATCTACGGCGGGGATTTTGATCAATCCTAGATATCACTATTCCTTGACCACAATGACCTACTCTACTGGAACTTACACTCCATCCGAAATCATCGGTTTTGTTGGGTTAAGCTTCGGAATGGGTGGGAAGAACTAAGAATTCAAGAGTCTGAAGTATTTGCGTATGGGCCTAGGTCTAACTTGCTTTTTCTTGTCTTAAAAGTTAGCTCTTTTGGAGTGTAGGCCCATAGCTCAGCTGGTTAGAGCAGTCCGCTCATAACGGATTGGTCGGGGGTTCAAGTCCCTCTGGGCCTACCAGTCTCTACACCGCACTTGAATTTTTCTAGATTAAAATTCCCCTTATAATAGTGGCAAAATTGAAAAATGAATAAATTCAGTCAGAAATATCTTGACTAAACTCCCTTCGATCAATAACCACGAGTGATGTGACGTCTGCCCTCTTTTCTGAACGAGTTAAAGGTGATAAGACGTTCTCAATTAGGCATGAGGAGGTTCGTAGTGAGTCAGCCGCTTCCGTTGGTAGAACAACTTAAGAACTTGGAACAATTGCAAGAGATCGATCTTAAGATTGATAGTTTAAAAAAGAACCAAAGCTCCTTGCCTGGGACCCTCAAGCAGCTCTCAGATTCCGTAAAAAAATTGAAGACACAGCTGGATACTAAGAATGCCGCTCTCGCTGAGATTGATAAGACTCATAGGCAGACCCAGGCCGCCTTGGAATTGAACCGGGATCGAATGACCCGTTCTAACCAAAAGCTAGAAAGCGTTCACAACTCCCAGGAGTTTCAGGCCGCAAGTAAAGAAATTGAACAGCTGAAAAAACTCAATGGGACCTTGGACGAGCAGGGCAAGAAATCGGCCACCGATCGGGAAGCTTGCCAAAAAGAAGTAGAAGTACTTACCGAGAAAGTCGCTGTGGCTCAAACAGATCTAGATAGCCAGACTCAGATTTTGAGTGGCCAGGATCAACAATTTAATAGTGATATCGGGGCCCTGACAGCTCAAAGAACCCAGTTTTCTGTAAATGTAGAGGCCAGGATCTTGGCCCAGTATGACCGGGTTCGCGGGGCCCGAAATGGGTTAGGGATCGTTCCGGCGGTCGGTGGGCGCTGCAAAGGCTGCAATATGATGTTGCCTCCTCAGCTTTTTAACGAAGTTCAAAGAGGCACTCAGCTTCATTCATGCCCCTCGTGCCATAGAATTCTCTTTGTTCCAAATGCTGCTGGTAGCAGTGCCGAACAAGCTTCAGTAGCAAAATAGAGTACTTCTATGGTAAAGCCTGTGCACGGCGCAGGACGGATGATCGCTGGTAGGGGTTACCCTACGGGAGGAAAGTCCGGGCTCCATAAAGCAAGGTACTGGTTAACGACCAGGCACTCTTAAAAAAGTGACGGAAAGTGCAACAGAAAACAAACCGCCGTCTATTCTTGAATAGGCGGTAAGGGCGAAACGGTGGGGTAAGAGCCCACCGCATTTTTGGTGACAAAGATGGCAAGGCAAACCCTACCTGGAGCAAGGCCAAATAGGGAGGTTTATAGTCTGCTCGACTCATACCTCCGGGTAAGGCCGCTTGAGGCTTCTGGTAACAGAAGTCCTAGAGGAATGATCATCTCCGGTTTTTCTTTCTAAAATGGTTCATTCGGATCGAGATTCGGATGAAAACGACTTAGAGGGAAAAATCGAAGACAGAACCCGGCTTACAGTCCTGTGCCGTTTTTTTCAATCGCGGGTCCCCGATCAAGATGATACTAAATGAATCATGAAAACTTGGAGTGTTTCGGATTCGTTGAAAGCCTACAATATCGAAAATTGGGGGGATCAATATTTCAGTATTAACCCTTCTGGAAATTTGACAGTACATCCCAGAAGAGGGGAAGGCGCTGGAATTGATCTTAAGAACGTCATTGATGAGATTCGTTCTGAAGGAATGGGCCTTCCAGTTCTAATTCGTTTTCAAGACATTATTCGACACCGTGTAGTTGCCTTGAATGAGGCTTTTAGAAAGTCGATCTCCGAGTTTGGCTACAAGGGCATCTATCAGGGCGTTTACCCAATTAAAGCAAATCAAATGCGAGAAGTTGTAGAAGAGATCGTCGACGCTGGGCGACCCTACGATTTTGGGTTGGAAGCAGGGTCGAAAGCCGAGCTCTCTGCTGTGATTGCGATGAGCACCACGCCGAACTCTTTGATTATCTGCAACGGCTATAAAGACTATGCCTTTATCAAAACAGCGTTGATGGGCATTAAGTTAGGGAAAAAAGTCATCATTATTGTTGAGAAGCTTACTGAGCTTTACCAAATCATCAGCGTAGCCAAAGAACTTGGCGTTACACCTATGATTGGAATTCGCTCAAAACTGTACTCTAAAGGCAGTGGCAAATGGGAGTCTAGCGGCGGAGAATTTGCAAAGTTTGGTTTAACGACCCCCGAACTTCTCCACGCAGTGAATGTTCTACGGCAGGAAGGGTTGCAGGATTGTTTCAAACTGGTCCATTTTCACATTGGCTCTCAGATTACCAACATCAAGGCTATTAAAGATGCGGTAAAAGAAGGAACTCGAATCTATGCCAAGCTCAGAAAGATGGGCCTGAATCTCGAATTTCTGGATGTCGGTGGCGGACTAGGGGTGGATTACGATGGTTCGCGCACAAGCTTTGAAAGCTCTATTAATTACTCTTTGGCGGAATATGTAAGTGATGTTGTGTATTCGATCCAAGAAGTTTGTCAGACAGAAGAAGTGCCAGAGCCCAACATTGTGACGGAGACGGGTCGCGCGCTCGTGGCTCATCATTCTGTTTTGATCGTGAATGTTTTCGGTAATATCGAGGTCGGCGCCACTCCGATGGAAATGGCCGAGACTCCGGATGAAGCAGATGTAGTAAAAGAAATGCGATATCTCTCTCATCATCTTTCTTCTAAAAACTTGCTCGAACATTTTCATGATGCGGTTCAACGGAAAGAAGAAGCCTTGAGCATGTTTAAACTTGGATTCTTGTCGTTAGAAGACAAAGCCAAGGTAGAGTACCTTTTTTGGCAGATCTGCAAGGTCATTCATAAGAACGCTGCTGGTTTGAAATATGTGCCCGATGAAGTAGAGGCTCTGAGTAAACAATTGGCCGACCAGTATTTGTGTAATTTCTCTCTTTTTCAATCGATGCCAGACCACTGGGCGATCCAACACCTATTTCCAATTGCTCCGGTACATCGCTTAGATGAAGAGCCGACTCGGCAAGCAACACTCGTAGATATTACCTGTGACTCGGACGGCAAGATTTGTAAGTTTATTGATTTGAGGGACATTAAGGACACGCTTCCTCTGCACGGATTTAAAGGCGGGGAACCCTACTATCTGGGTTTCTTTCTCATGGGTGCCTATCAGGATATTATGGGCGACCTCCATAATCTTTTCGGACGAGTAAACGAGGTTCATGTCTTTTTGGATGAGACCGAACCTGGCGGATACTATATCGAAGAGACGATCAAAGGCCATACCATTGCTGGGATCTTGTCTTGGATTCAGTACAGTGCAACTGATCTAGAAAAAAAGGTCAAAGAACAAATTGACGCTCGGGTGAGAGAAGGACAAATCAAGCCCAGAGAAGGTGTTGATCTCCAAAAGTTTTATGAAGAAGTTCTGCATGGATACACTTATGTAGACTGTGATAAGCAGGCCAGAGTGTCTGCTGCTGTGTCCGAGCCGCTGACGCGGTCGTCTGAAAACCCAGACACCGTGGGGGGAGTTGGTCTCGGTTTCGGCTCATAGATTCTTTATAAAAGGGGGCTTATATGGAATTTCTGAATCAAGGGTTTGATCACGTCGAGTATTCCGTCAAACAGATCTCGACTGTTGAGCCGATTTTTAAACGGATGGGGTTTGAAAAAGTTGGGAGCCGAAATTCGCAAGCCCATGGAACCCAGACTGTTGCCTATGCGCAGGGCAGGGTCAGAATTTTAATCACCCAGCCGGCCTCAAGCCAAGTTCCTGTCGGAAAATCTCCTACCGTGGATTTTCATAGAAAGCAGGATGAAGGCATTTGTGTTCTTGGGGTAGAAGTGAGGGATGCAACTCGCGCCTTCCAGGATGCGGTTAAGCGGGGAGCTAAACCTGCCCTAGAGCCTACCGTGTCTAAGAGTAGCGACGGTGTTGTAGTACGATCCGAAATTTGGACCCCTGGTCAGGTTCGGTATGCCTTTATGGAAAGGCATCAAGAGAAGAAAAGCACCGAGAGCTGTCTGTTCGATGAAGACCTGACTTTTTCTAGGCTCGATAGTCCTACACCCTTTCAGATTCACAAGATCGACCATCTAACAAACAATGTCGGAATGGGAAAAATGAAGGACTGGGTCGAATATTACAAAGAGGTCTTTGATTTTGAGGTTACTCGACACTTTGATATTCGTACCGGCCGCACAGGTTTGATTTCTGACGTAGTCCAGTCCAAAGATCGAAAAATAACAGTTCCTATCAATGAGGCGACGGAAAAGGAGAGTCAGGTCCAGGAGTTCGTGGATCGAATGAAGGGGCCCGGCGTCCAACACCTTGCCTTTCTCAGTAGTGATATCCAGTTGACTCTCAACGCTCTGAGAAAGAGCGATTTTAAATTTCTGACTGTTCCTCACACTTACTACGAAGTAGTGCCCACTCGTGTTCCTGGTGTGATAGAGGATCTCGGCGAGCTAGAAAAGCTTGGCATTCTGTTAGATGGAGAGGGCGGAGGTTACCTCCTTCAAGTATTTTCGGAGGAAGTTCTCGGGCCTTTCTTTTTCGAGTTTATTCAGAGGCGTGGCAATAACGGTTTTGGTGAGGGGAATTTTAGGGCGCTTTTTGAAGCCATCGAAAGAGACCAAATTCGTAGAGGAGTCTTGAAAGGGTAGCACTCAATTAAGAAACTCCAATAGAAGGAATTAAGAGAAGAGGCAGAGTTATGTTGCGCACCAAAATTCCGGATTATTTCAAAACAAGACGACAGAAATTGATGGATGCTCATCCTGGAGCTGTATTTTTCTTTCCATCTCATCCGTACTTGATTCGAAACTCGGATGTTCATTTTCCACATAGACAAGATAGCAGTTTGTATTATCTGAGTGGCTTTGACGAGCCGGAATCTTTTTTAGTGCTGACTCCGGACTTTTCGGCCGCACGTCGGTTTAAGACCATTCTCTTTGTGCAGCCTAGGGATCCTGAAAAAGAAATGTGGGAAGGAGAAAGGTACGGCCTCGATGGCGCGTTGAAGACCTTTGGCGTAGATGAGACTTATCCTATTCAAGAATTAGATAAAAAACTTCCAGAATTTCTCGATGGGTGTGAAAGACTCTATTACAAGATGGGTCTTCAGCCGGGTATGGATAAGCGAATTCTAGCGGCTTTAGAAACTCACCGTTATACTCAGGGTCGCAGTGGCCGTGGTTTACTTGCCGTTGTAGATTCAACGGAAGCCGTCGGTGAGCTTCGGCTTTTCAAGGGTAGTGAGGAGATCGACCTGCTGAAAAAAGCCTGCGATATTTCAGCGGAAGCCCACAAGAACGCAATGCGGGAGACGCGTCCCGGGATGAACGAGAGCGAAATCGAGGCCCTTATCGATTTTGGATTCCGTCGAAAAGGGTGCGAGCGGGTAGGTTATCCTAGTATTGTCGCCGGGGGAAAGAACTCAACTTGTCTCCACTATCGATCGAATAATGAAACTCTGAAAGAGGGAGACCTGCTTCTGATTGATGCGGGTGGCGAGTTTTCTTACTATACGGCCGATATCACTCGGACTTTTCCAGTGAGTAAGAGTTTTTCTCCCGCTCAGGCACGGATTTATTCTCTAGTCTTGAAGGTACAAAAAGACGCTATTGAAAATGTCTGTCCTGGCACTACTCTTACGGAAATTCACGCACGTGTTTGTGAGGGACTTGTCGAAGGAATGCTATCCTTAGGTCTTTTAAAAGGTAGTGTAAGGGATATTTTGAAGTCGAGAGAATACCGGCGCTTTTACCCCCACAACACCTCCCACTGGCTGGGGATGGATGTCCACGATGCTGGTTTATACATAAAAAATGGAGAACCGAGGGTATTGGAAGCCGGAATGGTGCTTACCATTGAACCCGGATTTTATGTTCAGCCTAGCGATTCTCAAGCGCCAGCTGAATACCGAAACATCGGAATTCGTATTGAAGACGATGTGTTAGTGACGGCTGGAGGTAATGAGGTTCTGACTAAGGATGCGCCTAAAGAAATTTCGGAAATCGAGGCCTTGCGGTTTTAGTATTCTATTAGTATTTACAGCGTTCAATGAAGTCCGAGGCGAATTTTCAAACTTATCGATTAGGCCCCTTTGAGCTGGAGCATCCCTTTATCCTAGCCCCAATGGCGGGTATTACGAATTCCCCTTTTCGGAGGCTGATGAGGCGGCGAAAAAGCGCCTTGGTTATTTCAGAGCTTGTTTCAGCTAATGGTATCGAGCATTCCGGGGGTAAGACTCTGGACTTGCTGCGATTCCACGAAGAAGAGCGCTTGGTAGGTCTCCAGATTTTTGGAGAAGATACCGAACTTCTTGTAAAGGCCGCTCAGGTCGTGGAACGGATGGGTGCTGATTTTGTCGATTTGAATTTGGGATGTCCGGTTCCCAAAGTGGTTAAAAAGGGCGCTGGCTCTGCCATGTGTCGTGACACGGCATCTTTGGGACGCACTTTGGAAGCAATGGTGAAATCCGTTAAGATTCCGGTGACGATCAAGATTCGAACAGGTTGGGATTCACAGACAAAAAATGCGGTTGAAGTTGTGAGGGTAGCGGCAGAAGCCGGTATATCCTGGGTCGCTATTCATGGAAGGACACGGGCGCAGGGCTATAGCGGCCTAGCGGACTGGGACTTCATTGGAGATGTGAAGGCAAAAAGCCCGCTGCCGATCATAGGAAACGGAGATGTCGGAACTCCCCAAATCGCTGTGGATCGTTTTAAGAACTACGGTGTTGATGCTGTCATGATTGGTCGCGGAGCTCTCAGGAATCCCTTTATTTTTGATCAATCTAGGGCTCTCCTGCTCGGAGCCGAGCCTCAGATGCCCACTTCAGAGAGTTATCTTCAGCTCATGGACGAACAACGTGCCATGCTTCAGGAAGTCTTTAATCCTAGGATGGCAATGATTCATGCACGAAAGTTCCTAGCTTGGTATTCGGCTGGATTTCCTGGGTGCCACGAATTTCGCAGTAAGGTTTTTTCAATCCCCGATCCCGGCATTCTTTGGGATGAAGCACGGGAATTCTTCTTAAAGAGCACTCAGAACCGTGACTTCAAATTCATGAATCAACCCTTCCTTATGGGTGGACATGGGTAGGTCTATTTTTTTGAAAGGGTAATTCGTTCTCGCGCGCCCTTCTTTTGAAATTCCAAATAGTAGCTAGTTTGATCTTCTTGGAGATTCCTGAGCAGGTCAAAATAGGGAGCGTGGAGAAATTTGGCCTCTTCCGTTTTCTGTTTAATTTTACAAACGAGGCGCCCTGGGCGGTAGGTGAGAGTTTCGGCAAGAAGTGCCTCAGAGCTTCCATCATTAATGGACAAGGTGAACCCATCCCTTAGGCTTCCGTCAATCCTTGTGACAAAATAGGCTGTGTCTTCAACTTGAATTTTCTTTGTTTCTCGTCCGACGTGGAGGTAATACCCGTCCTCATTTTTCTTGAGGCTCCTAGCAAAGAGACGGCGCGTCGGTTCGTGGGTAATTTCTGTACCGTCCGCCAGCCAAATTCCGTTTCGGGTGAGAATGATCACTTCACGGTCGACAAAAAACGGTGCATTTTTTTCTTCAGACACTAGGGCTTCCTCTATCCGTTTCTGGTTTCAAAATTCTTGCACGGACTGCAATCTGTGCGGCTAAAAGCCCCGCGGCAATCCCTTCTTCATAATTAAAAATCGGGTTCTGCAGCAGTTCTGGAAAATCGTGAGGATTCAAAATGTCCTCTGCCGTCAAGTGGGGAAGGATGTCTCTTGCCGTATTTAAGACTTTCTTGTTTTGGTGGACAAGAAGTTCCTCAAAGAGGTCATTCAGTCGCGTATCAAAATCTGATCTGTACATACTCTGGTTCATATCGAAGAAATAACTGGCAGGACTTGCTTCCGTCAAGCAATGCGAGCTAAAGTGAGGCCGCATGAAAATAGGCGTGTTTGACTCAGGAGTCGGTGGCCTCACAGTTCTCGCAGAATTGAAGAAGCGTTTGCCTCTGCACCTAAGCTATGTCTATTTGGGGGACACAGCCCACGTGCCCTATGGTCCGAAAAGTTCGGCTCAGATTCAAAAGCTTTCTTTGGATGCGGTCGAAATTTTGAAGGCAAAAAAAGTGGATGCCTTAGTCGTTGCTTGTAATACAGCAGCAAGTCACGCGATGTCTCAAATTGAAGCCCGAATGAATCCGATACCTGTTTTTGGTGTTGTCGAACCGGGTGTGGTGGCCGCATTAGATGCTCTGCGTGATCTTCCTAAGAAGAGTCCCGTCGTGGTTTTCGCGACCAAAGCAACAGTGAGAAGTCGTGCCTATTCGTTAGCCTTGGAGAGCCGAGATGCGGGGGGCCCAATTTACGAGCAGGCGTGCCCCCTGCTTGTGCCCATTATTGAAGAAGGCTGGATTGATCACGCCGTACTGCACCAGACCATTAGAGAGTATGTCAGTCCCTACCTTACTTTAAAACCCGGTGTGGCCCTTTTGGGATGTACCCATTATCCGTGGATTCACCAAGCCTTTGAGAAAGCATTGCCTGGTTGGAGAGTAGTCAATTCGGCATGGGCTGTTGCTCATTTTTTAGAGCAGAGTGGTTGGTTTCAAGCAAAAGTGAGCCAATCGAAGCGTTCTCAAAAGTCGCCCCATATTGAATGGATTTTTACTGATCCGGATGCAGTTCCAGAGTTTGCAAGAAAGTGGATTCAAAATGAATAATACATCTAAGTCAGCCTCAGGGTGCCCCTATGTCGGTGAACCGACATCACTCAAACCCAACGACCTCACTTACAACGACTATTTGCAAGTGCCAGCGCTTTTAAATTTGCAACACCCCCTGTCCGAGCCAAATCATCACGACGAGATGCTATTTATTATCATCCACCAGGCTTATGAGCTTTGGTTCAAGCTTATTTTGCACGAGATGGAGAGCGCGGTCGAGTTCATGCAGAAGGGTGCAGTCCTTCGAGCTCATCACCTCATGAGTCGTATTGGGGCCATTATGAAGTTGCTGGTGCAGCAGATTCATATTCTGGAAACGATGACACCGGCAGACTTTTTAGTTTTTCGAGATCACCTGCGTCCAGCTAGTGGGTTTCAATCAGCTCAGTTTCGTGAAGTCGAATTTTTAGCAGGAGCAAAAGACGAGAAGTACCTCGAATATTTCAAAAACCGACCCGATATGGTTGACCGCTTGAAGGCGCGTCTGGCTGGTCCCGATATTCGAAGCAGCTATTACGGTCTTCTCAAGCGCTTAGGATATGGAATTCCGGATCAGGCAGATCTGCTCGAAGATCAGAATTCGGCGGATGCAAAGCTAGCTATTGTTGAGGGACTTCTACCTATTTACCAAAGGCCTTCCGATCAGTTGCCTGTTTACCTTCTCAGTGAGTCTCTGGTGGATTTTGACCAATATCTTGCTTTGTGGCGTGAGCATCATCTCAGAGTGGTCGAGCGTGTTATCGGGTCGAAGCCGGGTACGGGCGGGTCAGAGGGCGTTGCCTATCTCAGATCCACTACAGTTAAAAAGTGTTTTCCTCTACTTTGGCAGGTACGATCCCATTTGGGGGAAACTAAACAGGTATGAAATCCGAAGCGCGTCCAGGAAAGAGTCCGAAAGAATCTGCAGTCGAGATGACAGAAATTGTCTTGCCGTCCGACACCAATGCCTTAGGAAGTATTTTTGGGGGAAAAATTGTCAGTTGGATTGATATCGGGGCTGCAATTGCGGCAAGTCGCCATGCGAGGAGGGTTGTTGTGACCGCTTCGATTGATGCGCTTCATTTTTTGGCACCGGTTCGCGTCGGGCACGTTGTTCATCTTAGAGCTCAAGTCAACTTTGCCTCCCGTACTTCAATGGAGGTGGGAGTCCGGGTAGATTCGGAAAATCCACTTACCGGAGAATGGACACACACGGCCACAGCCTACACAACCTTCGTAGCTTTAGATGAAAAAATGAAGCCCACACCCATTCCAGAAATTGTTCCGCAAACTTCAGAAGAGAAAAGACGATTTCGAGAAGCCCAAAAGCGAAGAGAATCCAGAATTCTCTTGGCTAATGAATTAAAGAAGAATGGGCATGGCCCAAAGAGTAGTTGATTAAATTCTTTTGGTGATTTTTCTATCTGCATCAAAAAACTAGGATCTTTCTGACTTTTGGCTTGCCGTTCCGGAGTTTCGCTTTCTATACTTGACTTCTGAGGAGGGGGAAATGGACGTCTCCAACGCCGCAATGGAACCCGACGGAAACGAGTTATTGGAAGTCTTGGTCTCCCTTACTGGGCTGCCCCAAGAGTGGATTATCCGGGAAATTGAGCAAATTTTGGCCAAAACGGGTAAGACGCCCCAGGAAATGACTTTAGACCATTTACGTGAAGCGCTGATGGTGCATCTGAATTCGGTCTATCTAGAAATGGGACAATTAGAACCGGTCGAGTAGGAATTTTCGAGTCAGTCAGGTCGAAATAGAGTCAGCCTGTGCCCCATCGTTCTTATTTTTTCAAATAGGATATTTTTTCATTGGCCAGGAGCAACATTTGTACCATGTATGTATACTGAAAAAGCTTGAGACGAATCGGAGGTAGTAAAAATGCTCATCAGATCAAACTACAGAAAAGTACCAGAAGATTTAGTTCGGCCAGACTTAGTGGGTTTCTCTGTGGAAGGACCTCAGGCGACCTACATCCCCAATCCTATCGTGATTGAACAGACGCCTCGCGGGGAGCGTCAATATGATATTTATTCCAGGCTGCTCTTGGATCGAATTATTTTCCTCGGCACTGAAGTCAACGATACGGTGGCTAATCTGATGGTGGCTCAAATGTTCTTTTTGGAGTCTTCAGACCCAGATAAGGACATTCACCTTTATATCAATTCTCCGGGTGGAAGCGTTTATTCGGGGTTGGCCATTTATGACGTCATGCAGTTCATTAAGTCAGATGTGTCAACCTACTGTTTAGGAATGGCAGCAAGCTTTGGGGCTTTGCTTCTTGCTGCGGGCGCACCAGGCAAACGATTTAGTTTGCCCCACAGCAGAATTATGATCCACCAACCCCTCGGCGGAGCCAGAGGTCAGGCTTCTGATATCGAGATTCAAGCGAAAGAAATTCTTTATTTGAAAGATCGTTTAAATGCCATTCTGTCTCAACATTCAGGACGCAGTGTAGAGCAAATTAGAAAGGACACAGATCGAGATAATTACCTTTCCGCCAAGGAGGCTGTGGACTACGGCCTCATTGACAAAGTGGTCGAGAAAAAGGGCAACGCCTAACCTGTAAAGGATGCACTATGGACGGAAAAAAGTATGGTGATGGATTTGGGAATGTTTGTTGTTCTTTCTGTGGCAAAAATCAAAGGGAAGTCAAAAAGCTAATTGCTGGCCCGACGGTTTATATTTGTGACGAATGTATCGAGCTTTGCAACGATATCATTGCGGAAGAAGGGCAAAAAGACTCCCCAGCACGTTCTTCGCAGGCGATCCCGAAACCTGCTGAGATCAAGACCATTCTCGACCAATATGTCATCGGGCAGGAGCGCGCAAAACGGGTCCTCTCTGTAGCTGTCTATAATCACTACAAACGGATTCAACACCAGGGCGAGAAAAAAGGTCGTGAAAGCAAAGACGGCATTGATCTTCAAAATCAGAAGGGCATTGTCTATATTGACGAAGTGGACAAGATCTCGCGAAAAAGCGAGAATCCCTCGATTACTCGCGATGTGAGCGGGGAAGGTGTTCAACAGGCTCTGTTGAAGATCATTGAGGGGACGATAGCAAACGTACCTCCCAAAGGCGGTAGGAAGCATCCCCAACAGGAATTTGTGCAAGTCGATACGTCCAATATTCTGTTCATTGTTGGGGGGGCGTTTGTAGGTATTGATAAATTAGTGGCGATGAGAAAAGGCAAGAGAAGTCTTGGATTACACGCCAATATCACTTCAAAAAAAGAAGAAAATACCTCCAAACTTCTTGCCCAGGTCGAGCCAGAAGATTTGATCAAATTTGGTCTAATTCCAGAATTTATTGGACGCCTTCCAGTGATTGCGACACTGGAGGAGCTCGATGAAAAGGCTCTAGTAGAGATCTTGACGAAGCCCAAGAATGCCTTAACCAAGCAGTACCAAAAACTTTTTGAATACGACGATGTTCAACTCGAGTTCGAAGAGGAAGCCCTGCAAGCAGTGGCTAAGGAAGCGATTAAAAGGAATACAGGGGCTAGAGGTTTGAGAGCCATTCTTGAGCAGGCAATGCTAGAGGTGATGTATGATCTCCCTGCGAAGAGCCACGTGAAAAAGTGCGTTGTCACAAAGAACGTCGTTCTAAAAGGTGAGAGACCAGTCATGATGTTGGCAGACGGGACTCCTGAAAAGGTAGCTCCTGAAAGTGCCGGAGTCTCTCCATCCAAGGCCGAGAGTGCCTGAATTCGGTCAAAAGCTAAGGAATCCAAATGTACCTACTTAACTTGGCGAAATCATTTGAAAATAAGTGAGAAAATCGCCTTACAGGTTTGCAACCTGGGTAGGGGTATGTTGTAGTTATAAGAGGGGGAAATCTCCAAATATGAGCAATTCTAAAGGCGAGTCTAAATCCGATCGTGAAAAGAAGTCTCAAAAAATGAGAGTTCCGTTATTGCCACTCCGAGATGTGATCATTTTTCCTCATATGGTCGTCCCTCTTTTTGTGGGTCGCGAAAAATCGATCAATGCCCTTGAGGATTGCGCAAACAAGAAGCTCGATCTTTTTTTGGTTGCCCAGCGCCAAGCCACAACTGTCAGTCCGGGCGAGAAGGACATTTTATCGGTAGGAACGCTTGGGACGATTTTACAGATTCTTAAGCTCCCAGATAATACCGTTAAGGTCCTAATCGAGGGTAAAAAGAGAGCTCGGATTTTAGGCTACCACGAGACGGATCGTTTGATTGAAGCCGAGGTTGAAGAACTCGTCGACTTTACCGAGGTTTCTGTAGAGCTCGAGGCCATGGTTCGCTCACTCAAGGCGACCTTTGAAAATTATGTGAAATTAAATAAGCGCATTCCAGCAGAAATGTTGATGAGTGTGAGTACGATTGAGGACCCCTCACGGTTAGCGGACCTGATCGTCGCCCATTTGAATTTAAAGCTTGAAGACAAGCAGGAAATTCTTGAAATTCAAGATCCAGCAAAGCGTCTCGAAAAGCTTCTGCAACTCATGCAAGGCGAGATTGAAATTCTCCAAATGCAGAGAAGAATTAATTCTCGGGTTAAGAAGCAGATGGAGAGGTCTCAGAAAGAGTACTATTTGAATGAGCAGATGCAGGCCATTCAAAAGGAACTTGGCGAGAAGGATGAGTTCAAGGCCGAACTCATGGCTATCGAAAAGCAAATTCGGTCGAAGCCAATGAGCAAGGAAGCCAAAGAAAAAGCCGTCCGAGAGTTGAAGAAACTCAAGATGATGTCTCCGATGTCAGCTGAGGCAACGGTTGTTCGTAACTATATTGATAGTCTGATTACTTTGCCCTGGGCGGAATACACCCAGGATCGCAATGATATCAGAGCTGCCGAGCAGGTCTTGGACGAAGACCACTATGGTCTCGAAGAAGTTAAGGAAAGAATTTTAGAATATCTCGCCGTCCGCGTACTGACGAATAACTCCAAGGGGCAAATCCTTTGTCTCGTAGGACCTCCTGGTGTCGGTAAGACTTCTCTTGCTAAGTCCATTGCTAAAACTCTGAACAAAAAATTCGTTCGGTGCTCGCTTGGCGGAGTTCGTGACGAAGCTGAAATCAGAGGCCACCGTCGGACCTATGTGGGGGCCATGCCTGGCAAAATTATTCAGTCTCTGAAAAAAGCAGGATCATCCAATCCGGTTTTTCTCTTAGATGAAGTCGATAAGATGAGTATGGACTTCAGAGGCGATCCATCCTCTGCCTTGCTTGAAGTTTTGGATCCTGAGCAAAACGTCGCTTTTGGTGATCATTATTTGGAAGTCGACTATGATCTTTCCAAGGTGATGTTCGTTCTGACTGCTAACTCCTTGTATACGATTCCAAAACCTCTTTTGGATCGTATGGAAGTGATTTCCATTTCGGGTTACACCGAAGTTGAAAAGTTCAATATCGTTAAGAAATATTTGATTTCGAAACAGACCGAAGCGCATGGATTGTTGGAAGGCGACCTCGAAATTCTAGACGATGCTGTGAACGGCATTATTCGTAATTACACTCGCGAAGCTGGGGTTCGAAGTCTGGAACGTTATGTTGCAACAGTTTGCCGAAAAGTTGCCAAAAGGATCGTCGAAAAAAGAACCGCTTTGGATGCGCATCCTCCTGTAGAGGGGGAAGTGCTGATTTCGACTGGAAAAGCCAAAGCCAAGGGGTCGGCTGGAAAATCGAATTCTTCGGCCAAAGGAGCGGCCCCTGCTCCTGTAACTGAGAAAATCAAAATTGGCGAAAAAGACCTCGAAGAGCTGCTTGGTCCTCCGAAATATATTGTGAGCAAGGCCGAAGAAGTCAACGAAGTAGGTTTGACTAACGGGCTAGCCTATACTGA